>NZ_CP009428.1:6600000-6812473 GCF_000758725.1 Paenibacillus odorifer | reverse complement strand
CCCAGTAGGCAATATGAAGAGACAAAAAAATATGGATAAATTTGATTTGTTCACAACTTTATCCACAGCTTGTTGATAATTAAGAGAACAAACAAATCTATTCACATTCAAAAGTAATACCATCATAGCAAAACGCCCCTTATTTTTCAATGAGCAGGGCTATTTTATCCACAAATTCAAGCACTTGTGTACAATTATTAGGAACACCACTACATATTGTTGATAATTTGTTTACGGTTCGACACTTTACGCCAAAGGTTCGATAATTTTATACACAGGTTGTGCTCAACTGTGAGCAGTCGACTTTATTTTTTGATCACAGGTGGATAACTGTCATATCTTGTGGATTACTTTTTTTCTGGGGAGAGTTGTGGATAAACACCTGAGCTTGAGGGGGAGGAACAAGCCGGTTACTAGGTTGACTTTTGCTCATAAAATATGTTTAAATATATAAAGGTGTTTTCTGTAAGGATATGTCTCGATATATAAAAATGATGATTCTTGTAGATACTGTCCCTACTATAAGGACGGCTTAGTCCGTTTCTGCTTATATGACAGTAATTAAGTTCCTGTAAGGGAGGTGCAATTATGAGACCGACATTTAGACCAAATGTGAGCAAACGTAGTAAGGTTCACGGTTTCCGTAAAAGAATGAGCACGAAAAACGGCCGTAAAGTGCTGGCAGCTCGCCGCTTGAAAGGCAGAAAAGTTTTGAGTGCGTAAGTTAGGCCACTAAGGGACCACTGCGGTGGTCTTTTTTTACTGCTTTCTATTATTATTGCTCTGCAAAAGTCTAGGATCTCGCTTAATGCGCTAGCTACACTTTGCGGGGCTATTTAACGTATATTGAGAAATATTTTGTGAGAAGTTGAAATTATTTTTCCTACTATATATAGAAGCTTAATTTCAGCACAGCAAATGTGGTCGTTTATGGCTGCTTGCAAATGCCTATACTATTAGAAGAAAAAATTCGGAGGGACACTTAAACCGGATTTTTATGAAGGAGATTCCCGTGCACAAAAAGTTACGTTTACGAAACCGTGCCGACTTCAGTCGTGTATACCGCCATGGGAAGTCATTTGCGAATCATCAATTTGTAGTGTATTGGTTTGGCAAAAAAGAGGTAGAGCGATTTAGAGTAGGTGTGTCTGTTAGCAAAAAGGTCGGAAACGCGGTTGTCCGTAACCGTATGAGAAGATTAGTTAAGGAAATCGTCCGTCACCATGAACCCGAGATTGCAGGTGGCTTAGACATGGTGTTTATCGTAAGAAAAGGAGCGCTTTCCATGGAGTATGCAGAGCTCGAAAAAAGTGTGCTGCATGTGCTTCGTAAAGCCAAGCTACTCAAGGCTTCCCGCAAATAAAGGGTGCTTAAGAGGCTTGTTTATTTGTATTCATAATTATGGTATGATTTACGGTGGAATGGAATGTTTAAGAGAGGGGTTTTGAAGTGTCTCTAATGAAGACTAGACGAGGAAAATGGTTTCTCCTCATCACGGTAATGGTGTTGTCGTTAGCTGTTCTGTCGGGATGCGCTCCGTCGACTGCTGTTACGCACACTACGGAGGATTTGAAGAATGGAGGCTTCTGGCAAAGTAATGTAGTGTATTATTTCGCCATTGCCTTGGACAAGTTTGCAGATTGGTTTAACGGAGAATATGGTTTAGCCGTACTTGTGATGGTTATTATTGTCCGCACGTTGATTCTTCCGCTTACTATTAAACAGGTGAAGAGCTCGCGTGCAATGCAAGCCATTCAGCCGGAACTCCAAAAGATCCAGAAAAAATATAAAGACACACCTGAAAAGGTGCAGCAAGAAACAATGCGTTTGTTCCAAGAAAACAAGGTTAACCCAATGGCGGGTTGTTTACCGCTGATCGTTCAAATGCCTATCTTTATCGCTCTCTACAACTCGATCTACTATAATCCACATTTGCGGGAGCACACCTTCTTGTGGCTGGAGCTAGGTAAACCGGATCATCTGTTTATCTTACCAGTGCTAGCAGCATTAACAACATTTATTCAAACTAGAATGATGACCAAAATGAATCCAGTGCAACAACAAGGGCCAATGCAGTTCATGATGATGATCTATCCAGTTCTGATCTTCGTTATGTCGTACAACTTCCCTGCAGCCTTGCCACTATACTGGGTGTACAGTAACCTTTACACTATTATTCAGAACTACTTCTTATACCGCAACAATGATAAACACAAATTGGCAATCGCAAGTGCTGTAAAAAGTACAGATGACTCCAGTCCTGCTCCGAAGAGCAAAGGCGGTAACAAGTCATCGAAGGGAGCCAAAAAGTCAAAATGAGCAAAGTCGTCGCAACAGGGAAAACCATTGAAGAAGCTGTAGAACGGGGACTAACCCAGCTTGGAGTTCAAAAGGACCGGGTAACGGTCAACGTACTTGAGCAGCCATCAAGAGGATTCCTGGGATTGATCGGTGCGAAAGGTGCCAAGGTTGAACTAACCTTGATAGCCGAAGCCGCACCGGCATCAGCGGCGAGTGCTCCGTCACTGCCTCAACAGTCAGCAAGAGAGAGCAAACAGGAGGCCATCGGCGGTGTGCCACGCCAAGATTCCGGACAACCGGTGGAGGAAGCTTACCAAGAAGCCGTTCATTTCATTGTGGATGTCGCTAAGAGCATGGGGCTCGAAGTGGAGGTGGAAATCGTCCACACCAAGGAATCCACGATTCTGCAAATTTCCGGTCCAGATTTGGGACTGTTAATTGGCAGAAGAGGACAAACTCTCGATGCTCTACAGTATTTGGCTAATATTGTAGCTAACCGTTATTCCGACAGTTTTATACGGCTTGTGTTAGATGCAGAGAACTTCCGTGAGCGCCGTAAAAAAACGCTTGAAGAGCTGGCTGATCGTTTAGCCGGACGTGTAATTCGCACTCGTAAAGAGGTTGTATTGGAGCCAATGTCTCCTCAGGAGCGCAAGATTATCCACTCCAGGTTACAGGATCATCGGCAAGTGAGTACCCTCAGTAAAGGCGAAGAGCCAAATCGCCGCGTCGTTATAACCTTGAAGTAAAGACTATATGGATGCAATGACTCCTTGACCAATGTAAGGGGTCATTGTTTTTTTAAAAATAAAAGAACGTTTCTATTCAAAAAATATAAGTTTTGGGGTGAAAAACAGCATGCTTAGTGACACCATTGCTGCCGTATCGACGGCATTAGGCGAGGGAGGAATTGCTATTATTCGGGTAAGTGGCCCACAGGCTATTTCCCAAGTGGCACCATTATTTCGCAGCCGAATTCCATTAACTGAAGCGGAATCGCATACCGTTCATTACGGACATATCGTCAGTCCTGATAGCGGAGAGAAGATGGAAGAAGTGTTGGTAACCGTTATGAAAGGACCACGTTCTTTTACGACCGAGGATGTAGTAGAGATCAGTGCTCATGGCGGTGTGATTTCTGTAAGAAGAGTGATGGACTTACTTCTGCAGCAGGAGATAAGGTTAGCCGAGCCGGGGGAGTTCACCAAGCGTGCTTTCTTGGGCGGACGTATCGATTTATCGCAGGCTGAGGCTGTTATTGATCTGATTCGCTCTAAGTCTGACCGGGCTTTTTCTGTAGCTTTAAAACAGGTTAGCGGATCCTTATCGGATCGAATTCATGCTTTACGCCACACACTTATTGAGATGCTGGCTCATATTGAAGTGAATATAGATTATCCAGAACATGATGTAGAATCCATGACAGCTGAATTTATTAAAGACAAAAGCAGTGAGGTTATGGAGGGAATAACAAAGCTGCTTAAGACATCTAATGAAGGAAAAATACTTCGTGAAGGGATTACGACAGCTATTGTCGGACGTCCGAACGTTGGTAAATCATCATTGCTAAACGCATTAGCTCGTGAGAATAAAGCGATTGTAACAGATATTCCGGGAACAACACGTGATGTAATAGAAGAATTTATAACGATAAATAATATACCGCTTAAGCTGCTCGATACTGCGGGAATTCGTGAAACGATGGATGTTGTTGAGAAAATTGGGGTGGAGCGCTCCAAAGCGGCAGTTAGTGACGCCGACCTGATTCTACTTGTGCTGAATGCTAATGAAGAGCTGCATGAGGATGAATTGGCATTGATGGAACAAATACACGGTAGACAGTGCCTAGTAATCATGAATAAAATGGACTTACCGTCCAAACTGGATAAGGATAAGTTGCTCTCGTTTTTTGAGGAGTCTAACATTGTACCGATGTCCGTTCTGGAAGAGGAAGGTCTAGACAAACTTGAAGATGCCATTTCGACACTCTTTTTTGGTGGAAAGCTGGAATCGGGTGACTTGACATATGTGAGTAATGTGAGACATATAGCCCTGCTCAAAAAAGCCTATAAATCACTTCAAGACGCATACGATGCTGCAGAACAGTATATACCGATTGATATGATTCAAATCGATGTACGGCTCGCATGGGAACAGCTTGGGGAAATTATTGGAGATACAGCAGCTGACTCTTTGTTAGACCAAATATTCTCACAATTTTGTTTAGGAAAATAAGATTCACGATTTAATATAATTTCAAGGGGGAAACAGGACATGAGTTATGATGGAGGCAACTATGACGTTATCGTCATTGGCGCTGGTCATGCTGGCTGTGAAGCAGCACTGGCTGCAGCCCGGATGGGTTGCAGTACGTTAATGATCACAATTAACCTGGATATGGTTGCATTCATGCCCTGCAATCCGTCCATAGGCGGACCTGCCAAAGGACATGTAGTGCGTGAAATTGATGCGCTTGGCGGAGAAATGGGCCGCAATATAGATAAGACATTCATTCAACTGCGTATGCTGAATACAGGTAAAGGACCAGCAGTACATGCTTTACGTGCACAAGCTGATAAATTCCTTTATCAACATACAATGAAGGAAACTATGGAGAAAACGCCTAATTTGACACTTCGTCAAGGGATGGTTGAGCGTTTAATCGTTGAGGATGGACGTTGTGTAGGTGTAGTTACGAAGACTGGCACCGAATACCATAGTAAGACTGTTATCCTGACAACAGGTACTTACCTGCGCGGTAAAGTGATTATGGGTGAGCTAACATATGAAAGTGGACCTAACAATCAACAGCCATCCGTGAAGCTTTCTGAGAATTTGCGGGAGCTTGGGTTTGAATTGGTGCGTTTTAAAACAGGTACTCCACCACGTGTACATCGTGATACGATCGATTTCTCTAAGACAGAAATTCAACCAGGGGACGATGAACCGAAATTCTTTTCGTTCGAAACGAAATCATCCGATAACGAACAGCTTCCTTGTTGGTTAACGTATACCTCTGAGGTTACTCATCAGATTATTAATGACAACCTTCATCGTGCGCCGATGTTCACAGGTATTATCGAAGGAACTGGCCCACGTTATTGCCCTTCTATAGAAGATAAGGTCGTAAGATTCAGTGATAAATCTAAGCATCAGATCTTTTTAGAGCCAGAGGGAAAAAATACATCGGAATACTATGTACAAGGTCTGTCCACTAGTCTTCCTGAGGATGTACAGCTAGCTATCTTACGTTCCATCCCCGGTATGGAAAAGGTAGAGATGATGCGTAACGGCTATGCTATTGAATATGATGCAATGGTTCCTACACAGCTATGGCCATCTCTTGAAACTAAACGTCTTCCAGGTCTGTTCACTGCTGGACAAATCAATGGCACTTCCGGTTATGAGGAAGCAGCAGGCCAAGGGGTTATGGCTGGAATTAATGCAGCACGCAAAGTGCAAGACAAAGAACCCGTAATTCTAGATCGTTCACAGGGATACATTGGTGTACTCATTGATGATCTCGTGACTAAGGGAACGAATGAACCTTACCGTCTGCTTACTTCACGTGCAGAATATCGTTTGTTGCTTCGCCATGACAATGCAGATCTAAGACTTACACCTATCGGTTACGACATTGGTTTGATCACACAGGAGCGTTTCGATAACTTCACAGATAAGAAAGAACGGGTGGAGCGTGAAATTGTTCGTCTGCAAGAAACAAAGGTTAAACCTGTTGATGTAAACCAAGTACTAGCGCAATATGAATCGGCACCTATTGTAGATGGCAGTAATTTGCTAGTTCTGATGCGGCGCCCAGAGCTTGTATATAGTTTTGTTGATCAAGTATCACCATCACCAGAGATGCTGGATGCAGAAATGAAAGAGCAAGTAGAAATCCAAATTAAATATGCCGGATATATAGAAAAACAACTTCAACATGTGGAGCGCCTGCAAAAGATGGAGAAGAAAAAAATTCCAGATGACATTAATTATAATGAAATCCATGGATTAGCGATGGAAGCGCGGCAGAAGCTGACTAAGATTCACCCGATCTCTATCGGGCAGGCTTCTCGGATTGCGGGAGTTACACCTGCTGATATTTCCATTCTTCTTGTATATCTTGAGCATTACAACCGGGTAACCGCGGCGAAAGGATAAGCTATGGATAATACGGAAGTTCAATTCACACAACTATTACAGGAACGAGGCATTTCCCTTACAACAGAACAGTTAGCACAATTTGATCTGTATTATAAGGAACTCGTATCCTGGAATGAAAAAATGAATCTCACGGGTATAACTGAGCGAGAGCAGGTATATACGAAGCATTTCTATGATTCTATTTCATTAGCTTTTTTCCTTGATATTAACGAGATCACCAATCTCGCAGATATCGGTTCAGGAGCTGGTTTTCCAGGAATTCCACTTAAAATATGTTTTCCTCATTTGAAGCTAACGATTGTTGATTCGCTCAATAAACGAATTTCATTTCTGCAGCATGTAAGTACGACATTGGGATTAACTGATGTACAATTGATCCATGGGCGGGCAGAGGATGTCGCGCGCAAGTTCACTCATCGTGATGCCTATGATTTGGTTACAGCACGTGCGGTAGCAAGACTGTCTTTATTGAATGAATTTTGTCTTCCCTTCACACGCAAAGATGGGGTGTTCGCTGCAATGAAGGGCAGCGATCCTTCAGAGGAATTAAGCGAAGCTAAGTACAGCTTAAAAGAGCTTCGTGCTGAACTCAGCAAAGTGGAGTCGTTCAGCTTACCAGTGGAGGAGTCGGATCGACATATTGTTATGATCCGTAAGACAGGAGCAACACCAGCTAAATATCCAAGAAAAGCGGGAATTCCTGCCAAAACGCCATTGATGAAATAATGTTTCACGTGAAACATTGCCGATACTCAAAGTTCCTTTAGGAGCATTCCCTTTGAACAAAGGGAATGCTCTTTTTTTATGAAGATGATGATAACAAAAATCGATAAATATCAATTTAGATGAAAATTAGATTTATAAGCTGATTTGGTTGTGCACCTGTAAAAATGCAGGAAAAATAGGTCTTTACGGAGAATATGATTATGTAGAGAAAAGTGATAGAATAGCATAGTAGACTTTAATTTTGTATATAACTCCTTCTCTGTACTCTTGTTCGAAAGAAGGAGAGATTATGATGCCTGTTCATTACAGGTAATTCCATAATATCAGAATGTTTTAGATTGCTGTACGATATGCTTTCCGTGAAGAAGGTCAAGAAGATCGTACTATAACGAAATTAGGTGGTTATGAACGGAATGAAAGAACAATTTACCAAGCTATTTGGGTTTAACGAGCGGAGCAGCGGAGAAGAAATCAAACAAATACCAGTTCATGAGGTCGTTAGCAGTCCTTACCAACCACGGACTATATTCGATGATGACAAAATTGATGAGTTATGTCAGACAATTAAAACTCATGGTGTCATTCAGCCTATTGTTGTACGTATGCGAGATTCTATATATGAGATCATCGCAGGTGAACGGCGCTGGCGGGCAGTTAAAAAGCTTGGTTTAGAGACGATCCCTGCTATTGTCCGTGAGTTCAATGATTCGCAGGCTGCATCTATTGCGCTCATAGAAAATCTACAGCGTGAAGGTTTGACCTCCATAGAAGAAGCTGTCGCTTATCAGAAGTTAATTGATCTTCATCAATTAACACAAGAAAGCTTAGCACAACGCTTAGGCAAGAGTCAGTCGACTATAGCGAATAAGATTCGTTTACTCCACTTACCTGAAGAGGTTAAGACAGCATTGATGGAACGTCAGATTTCCGAAAGACATGCGCGTTCGCTCTTATCACTGGATAGTGTGGAAATGCAATTAAAAGTTTTGGCAGAGATTATTGCAAAAGGATTAAATGTTAAACAGACGGAAGCTCGTATTGCTTTCTATAAACAAGTCTCACAAACTAAAAAGTCAAAACGGGTCTCCTATACCAAGGATGTTCGTCTAGCTCTTAATACAATTCGTCAATCTATTGATATGGTGTCAGGCTCAGGTATGGAAATCAAAACGTCAGAAAATGACCGTGGTGACCATTACGAGATTGTAATCCAAATCCCCAAAAGATAAATTGTTTCAAAAGCTGAAGGCGGCCTTAAAGTGATTGGCCGCCTTTTGTGTGACTTGAACCAGGATGTATTGCTCAGTCCTGCATTTTAGAGTTTTAGCCTATATAAAGTAACATAGTTTGGCCGTTTGTACTTGCGATCTACGAGAAGATTCTTCCTAACTATTCGAGGTGAAATTAGTGTCCAAGATTATTGCCATAGCAAATCAAAAAGGCGGTGTCGGTAAAACAACATCCTCTGTGAACCTAGGTGCCGGTATGGCTACATTAGGAAAAAGAGTGCTTCTAGTTGATATCGATCCTCAAGGCAACACTACCAGCGGCGTTGGCATCAACAAGGCGGACGTAGCGAATTGTATATATGACATTCTCATTAATGAAGTAAATCCTCTAGAAACGATACTTGAAACTCAAAATGAAGGACTGCACATCATTCCAGCGACTATTCAATTAGCAGGGGCGGAGATCGAATTAGTATCAACGATTTCCAGAGAGTTGAAATTGAAAAAAGCCTTAAATGCGGTTAAAAATAATTATGACTATATCATCATTGATTGTCCTCCATCCCTTGGGATTTTGACGATCAATTCCCTTACAGCTGCTGATTCGGTAATCATTCCGATTCAATGTGAATATTATGCGCTCGAAGGGTTGAGTCAGCTTTTAAACACCGTGCGTCTAGTGCAAAAAAATCTTAATCCGCATTTGAAAATAGAGGGAGTATTATTAACCATGTTGGATGCCCGTACGAATTTAGGGATCCAAGTCATCGAAGAGGTTAAAAAGTATTTTCAGGAAAAAGTTTACAGAACTATCATTCCTCGGAATGTCCGCTTAAGTGAGGCACCGTCTCATGGACAATCCATTATTACTTATGATCCTCGCTCAAAGGGAGCAGAAGTGTATTTAGAGTTGGCAAAGGAAGTGATTTCTTATGAGTAAACGTTTAGGGAAAGGTCTGGATGCTCTGATTCCTTCTTTATCTATTAATGAAGATGATAAGGTAGTAGAAATCCCATTAGCTCAATTGCGAGCTAACCCTTATCAACCACGCAAGGATTTCAATGAAGAAGCAATCCAGGAATTGGCTGAGTCTATCAGACAACATGGCGTGATTCAACCGATCATTGTACGGAGTGTTTTGAAGGGGTATGAAATCATTGCCGGGGAACGCAGATTCCGGGCTTCGCAATATTGTGGTAAACCTACGATTCCAGCAGTCGTAAGAAATCTAAGTGATCAACAGGTTATGGAGATCGCCCTGATTGAGAACTTGCAACGTGAAAATTTAAACGCCATGGAAATCGCAGTTGCTTATCAAGGTTTGATGGATCAATTTTCACTCACACAAGAAGAGCTATCTCTGAAAGTTGGGAAGTCCAGATCACACATCGCTAACTTCCTAAGATTGCTTACTTTACCGGAAGAAGTAAAAGAATATGTTTCACGTGGAACAATGTCTATGGGACATGCGAGAGCTATTGTTGCCTTGAAAGATCCGGAAGTTATTAAACAATTGGCTGAACAATGCGTGGAACAGCAATGGAGCGTAAGAGAGCTTGAAGAAACGGTGAAAAATCTGGATCGAAAGCCGACGAACGGTACAAAGATTAAAGTTGTTAAACGTGATCCCTATATTGATAATGTAGAGGAAGTATTGCGTGAACGGTTTAAAACAACGGTTAAGATAAAACAAGGTAAGGAAAAAGGGAAGATTGAACTGAATTACTACAGTGCGCAGGACTTAGAAAGACTGTTGGAATTATTGGGTAACTAAATGGGTATCTATGCCAAGAACATATCCTGAGCTATCCGTAATCGGATAAGTAGGGGTATGTTTTTTCAAAATATAAGGATGTATAAAGTAGAGCTGAATATTATCCTTATATTTTCTACAGATAAGGTTATTATCAATAAAGGGTGACAACGTTATTTCTTCTTAATGAAAAAGAGTATGAGACGAGGAGCGGGGTTATGGAAGACTTCGTATATTTGGATCATGCGGCTACGTCCTGGCCTAAACCTCCAGAGGTGGCAGCTGCGATGATGAATGCTTTGCAGTCGGGAGCAAATGCTGGTAGAGGAAATTATTCGCTGGCCATGGGAAGCGGACGGGTGTTGGTGAGAGCCCGGAGTTTGCTGGCGGAGTTGTTTGGGGTTTCTAATGCACAAGACATAGCGTTTACCCAAAACACTACGATGTCATTAAATATGGCGATTAGAGGTACGCTCAAAGCAGGGGACCATGTAATCTCCACAATGACTGAACACAATTCTGTGCGGAGACCTTTGGAATATTTACGTAAGTCACTAGGAATAAGTGTTGATTATCTGAAGGTGGATCGGGCGGGTCAATTGGATTTGAAGGAATTGGGCAAAACGTTTCGACCAAACACTAAAATGGTAATTTGTAATCATAGCTCCAACTTACTAGGTAGTATACTTCCCATTGGTGAAATCGGAGATCTAACTAAAGCAAAGGGTGCTATATTTCTAGTGGATGCTGCTCAAAGTGCAGGCTCGCTTGATATTGATGTAAAAAAGATGAATATTGACTTATTAGCTTTTCCTGGGCATAAAGGATTGCTTGGACCACAAGGGACTGGTGGACTCTATATATCACCTGAATTGGATCTCGAGCCCTTAATGCATGGAGGCACAGGCAGTCAATCTGAGAATAGTGAACAACCCTCCGTTCGCCCAGATCGGTATGAAGCGGGAACGCAAAATGCGGTAGGAATTGCTGGTTTACTAGCCGGTGTTCAAAAGGTAAAATCGATAGGGACAACCGTTATCCACGAAAGAGAGTGGAAGCTGACTCAACTGCTGATGGAGGGGTTGTCCCATATTCCAAACATTAAACTATTAGGACCCACATTAGGGGCTCCGAGAACTGGAATTGTGTCGTTTGTAGTGGATGGGGAAGAATCGGCGAATATAGCTCACCGTCTAGATCGTGAGTATAAAATAGCCGTCAGAGCGGGTATGCATTGTACCCCGCTGGCACATAAGGCTGTTGATACACTAGAAAGTGGTGCTGTTCGGGCGAGTGTAGGCGTAGATACAACAGAGCATAATATAAGCAGAATGCTAGCTGCTATGGATGAGTTATATGGCTGATGCCCGCAGCAGATAAATAAAAAGGATGGTCCATTCATGTCTGAAATGAATCAATTAATTAATGAACAGTTGCAGTGGTTTGTGTTTGGTTTCGTAGTAATTATGCTAGTACTGATAGTGACTGTAATCGCCCAGGGAGCTAAGCTGCGGACTATACGGCGCAAATATGAGGCCATGATGGCAGGAAGCGGTGTGGAGGATCTGGAAGGCCTTCTGGTTGATCTGAAGAACCAAAGCGACATGCTGGAAGAAGAACAACGTGAGCAAAAAGCGTTGATAGAAGCTACCCAAGTCAAAATCCGCAGCATGAAGTCAAATATCGCTCTCAAGCGTTATAATGCCTTCGGTGAACGTGGTAATGATTTGAGCTTCTCGGTGGCTATTCTGGATGACAATAGCAGTGGCATTGTATTAACCAGCCTTCATAATCGTGAGAACTCATATATTTACTCCAAGCCTATGCAAAATGGGGAGTCACAATATGCCTTATCGCCGGAAGAGAAAGAAGTTATAACTCTCGCGTTGCAGCAGAAGTAGCATGTAGGTTCCATTGTTTTAAAGCAGAATATAGACTTGTAGCGATAATATCAGATAATCGCATGACTAGACTTAGCCGTGTATTCTGCAATACGAAATACTCCATAAAGCCGCCGACATTAACGATTCCAGTCAAATGGATATCCCCAACCGGCGGCAATTGTTTATTTACGCCAGCTCCTGGTCTGAGGGGGCCTTCAACGACTTGGATGCAGCCAACACTAGTAGAGTGACCTAAGCAGGCATCTATTCCGATGACAAACGGGTTATTATATTTTTCATTAATTAGCGACAAAGTCTCTTCAAGATTGACGGCATGAACCGGTTCCTCAAGGGTACCGTATAAATGAAACAACGGGCTATGAAAACGGGATAATGCAGTACCAACAAGAGGACCGAGAGAATCTCCGGTGGAGCGATCAGTGCCTACACAGATGACGATAATTTGAGTCTCTGGACGCGTGCGTGAAAAGTGAAAAAGTAGCCGATGAGTAATTGCGGAATAGATATCGGGATCTGTATGTGATATTTTTAAACAGGACGTTTCTTGCGCTGCTGTAGCCTTGGATGAGGAGTTCATACCATCTTCCTTTCTAAAGGTGATTCTATTTGTTGGTATCTAGTATATGGATAGAAGAGGGGTTTTATACTACAGCAGCAAGAGATAGGACGATAAACCTATGGAGAGGCTTGACGTATATGCAGGATGAGATGTTAATAGCGTTTGACTCCACCCAGCAGGCGCTTCGTGCTGAAATGCTGCTTGAGTATGCTGAAATAGAAATTGATATATTTCCAACTCCGAAGGAAATCACCGCAGGCTGTGCAATTTCAATTCAGTTTTTTCAAAATGCGCTGGAAGAGGTAAAAAAGATTATAGTTGAGCAAGAAATAGAAATACGCGGCATCTACGGAAAACACAACGAGAACTACATACTGATTTAGGGGTGGGGAGGAGTACATGCGATGAATATGTGGATACTGGAGGCTGATACACCCGGTGCGGATACATTAAAAGATGCCATTCGCTTTAAAGATAAGGTGTGGAATTGGTTTACCGATGCTGATATGTGGGCGGATGTATTATTTGCGGGTCTACGGATTCTTGTTATTTTTCTCTTAACCCGGGTTATTATTAAAATTGTTTCTAATATTATTGATCGTTCGCTTGAGCGTAAAACCGGTGGCAGACTTCTGTCCAACACACGAAGGTTTACTACGGTTGGGGAATTGATGAAAAATGTAGTGACAGTTATCTGTAATTTTGTGATGATCATGCTCGTGCTTTCTGAGTTCCACTTCGATTTGGCACCATTGTTGGCTGGAGCGGGTGTACTTGGTTTAGCAGTAGGTTTTGGGGCGCAAAGTTTGGTGAAGGATGTTATTACAGGTTTCTTTATTATTTTAGAGGATCAATTTGCAGTGGGTGATGTGATTCAAACAGGTACCTATAAAGGAACTGTAGAATTAATCGGACTGCGAACAACCAGGCTGTTAAGCACAACTGGAGAAGTATTTATTATCCCGAATGGATTAATCACGAACGTGACCAATTATTCTCTCTCGAATGCATTGGCTGTAGTTGATGTTCCTGTAAAAATGGAGCGCAGCTTGGAGGCCACGCTAGGTTTGATTGGAGAAGCGTTAAAGGGAATAGAAGAGCGTAACTCTAATGTGCTTGCTTATCCTAATGTGCTCGGTATACAGTCCATGAGTACTTCGGAATATGTAATTCGTATAGCGGCTAGCTGTTTACCCAATGCAAAAGAGGTTGCGGAGAGACAGATTCAGAATGATATTAAGCAGGCACTAGAGAAACTAAGCAGTCTAGAGCAGGCTCAAGCTGCTCAAGCCGAAGAGGAAGCTCGTTTGAAGGCAGAAGAAGAAGCAAAGGCTGAAATTGAACTGGGAAAAACAGAAAATGAGCAGGAAGTATCGGATACGCCTGACACTCGATCAAGACGCCAAATCGCAGCTACACAAGAGGGGAAAAAGGGGGAAGGGTAGTGGAACGTAAAGTTTTTCAGCTTGGAGATATTGTACAGATGAAGAAACAGCACCCTTGCGGTTCTAATGAGATGGAGATCATTCGTATGGGGATGGATATCCGCATTAAGTGTACAGGATGTCAGCACAGTGTTCTGATTCCCCGGGCGAAATTCGAGAAGAATATGAAGAAGGTACTGCGTTCTGCAGAGGGAAATACAGACAATAATTAAGCTTGCAAATGGCATGTCTGCATGATACAATTATTTTTGCTGCGGAGAGGTACCCAAGAGGCCCAAGGGGGCTGACTCGAAATCAGTTAGGCGTGTCACAGCGTGCGTGGGTTCGAATCCCACCCTCTCCGCCACTTCAGCATAATATAACATTTTAATGAATCCTTCGTTCCTGTAACGGAGGTTTTTTTGTGTCCAATGAGCTGTTTGCAAAAGATCATAACATGCAAAAAGAAGGGCCCTTTCGGGTCCTTCTTTAAGAGGCAGTACATCAATGATGTTGGAATTTCTCTGTATATAGCTACTAAAGTGATTTAGGCGTTGCTGAGGTTACTGCTTTTTAGACAATAACCCACTACTATTCCCAGCTAACAATAGATGCTGAATCAGATATCCTGTGATTGTGTTCGTCTACGACGGCCAACGGAACCACACCTCTCTTTTGTACTGCCTGAGAATAGTATGGTGTAATGTCGTTTTTTTATACACATTTATTTTTAATTAATGTACACGTGCTTTTTCAACCTTTTTCCACTTCCGATTTTTGTTACTGGTCTCGGGGAAGGTATCCCCTTTTTCCATTTTAATATGCTGTGGATTCTGAATTTCGGTATGGAAGCTTCGCGCTTCACCTACCTCTGTATACATGCCTGGATTGGGGGCTTTGTCGCCTTTTTCATATTCCGTCTTTTCGCCCATCATTATCGCTCCTTCCTTAAGTGCAGATGAATTCACTGATTATTGTGCGCAGGTAGGGTTTTTTTCATGTAAAAAGAGGGTGGAGGGTTGTCCGGTATTAATATTGCTTGCACTCTGCTGCTCGTTTTGGTATATTAATCAGGTGCGAGTCTATGTTTGTGCTCGTTCCTTGCTCCTGACGTGATTAGGGGCCTCAGACCATAAGGAGGTGAAAATTATGCGCAAATATGAAGTGATGTACATTATTCGTCCTGACATTGAACAAGAAGCTGTTCAAGCAGCAGTCGATAAATTCCAAGGCATCATCTCCAATGGCGGGGAAATTACAAAGCACGAAGTGCAAGGTAAACGCCGTCTTGCGTATGAGATCAAGAAATTCCGTGATGGCGTTTATGTTTTGGTTAACTTCAATGCAGAACCTGCAGTAGTTACTGAATTAGAACGTCTTATGAAGATTTCTGACGAAGTTATTCGTTATCTCATTACGAACGACGTTGCTTAAGATCTTGACAAGCTTTGTAATGAATCGCTCTAAAGGAGGGGACCAGAATTGTTGAACCGTATCATTTTGATCGGACGGTTGACCCGTGACCCGGAACTTCGTTATACTCCCGCTGGTGTTGCCGTAACTCAATTTACGCTTGCCGTAGATCGTAACTTTACGGGCCAGAACGGTGAACGTGAGGCAGACTTCATCCCGGTTGTTACCTGGAGACAGCTAGCAGAAACCTGTGCCAATTATTTGCGCAAAGGTCGTCTGACAGCAGTGGAAGGACGCATCCAAGTGCGGAACTATGAGAATAACGAAGGTAAACGTGTATACGTAACTGAAGTTATTGCTGATAATGTTCGTTTCCTGGAATCTTCACAAAGCCGTGAAGGTGGAAATACTTCAAGTGGTGCAAGTAGTATGCCTGAAGAGCCAGCATATGGTGGCGGTGGTAACGCTGGACGCGGAAATAACAACAATAATTTCTCGCGTAACAACAATACTCAAGATCCTTTTTCGGGCGATGGTAAACCGATTGATATATCGGATGATGATTTGCCATTTTAATTAGGAAGGACTGAAAAGAATATGGCTTTTAAACCAAGAGAAGGCGCTGACAACGACAAAAGACCAGCACGTCGTGGTGGACGCAACAAGCGTAAAAAAGTTTGCTTTTTCACTGTGAACAAGATTACTCACATTGATTATAAAGATACTGAACTTCTTAAGAAGTTCATCAGCGAACGTGGAAAGATTTTGCCACGCCGTGTAACAGGTACAAGTGCAAAATACCAACGCGCTCTTACCATTGCTGTAAAACGCTCGCGTCAAATCGCGTTGCTTCCTTACACAACGGAATAGGACGTTTTATAGAAGCAGTCGGGAAACCGGCTGCTTTTTTTGTTGTGAAAAGCCAGCGTGCGGATTACGTTTGACGTTCAATCTGGAATGTGTTAAATTACAGCTATCCTATAATAAAAGGGGAAATATTGATGTTGGTGACCGTTCTTAACTAGCAATTTCATAACACTGGATTAGGAAGGCTTTAGCAGGCTCGTCTTTTGGCGTTTACGTGCTCTATTTGAGTCCGTCTCGCACAGATGTCTGTTGTTCCTAACGGTGGATGATTTAGTTAAGAACACACGAAGCGTCATATGGCCTCTTTACGGCTATTGTTCTCTTTGTAATTAACCGTGCTCTTAGAGCACGGTTTTTTTGTTTTTCGGCCACCCTGGCTTTTATAGGGGGACCTTAAAACGCCAGAGAACAATAGTATAAAAAGAAGGGCAAGGACTGCCATAGTGGCATTCTTTGTCCTTTTTGCGTTAGGGAGATTTTGTTCCAAAAAAATAGTTAGATCAATAAGGAGGATTTGCTGTGAATTTACAAAGTCTAAACACGTTGGAATACGAAATTATTAAAACCGAGCTTAGCCGTCATGCGGTATCTTATGTAGGAAAGAAAACTGTAGAAGAGCTTATGCCTATGACCTATTTGCCTTCCATTCAAAGAGCGATGGAGGAAACGTCTGAAGCTAAAGAGCTGCTGGAGCGGGGGTCCAGTGTACCGATTCCTTCATTAGAGGGGATTGAGTGGATCATGTCACTAATGGGGACTGGATATCTGTACAGTGAGCAAGACTTCACTGCAGTGGCTACATTTCTAAAGAGCTGTAGTCAATTGCGCAAATATATGGCTTCTAAAGAGCAAAGTGCTCCCCGGATTGCTGCTTATGCCTCCTCTCTGCTGGAATTAAATCATGTGCGGGAAGCAATTGACCGCTGTATCCGCTTTGGGGCGATTGATGATGGAGCTAGTAAGGGGTTAGAGCGGGTTCGTAAACGGATTGGCGTAGCTAAAGAACGTCTTCATAAAAAAATCGACGGGATCATGTCGCGCCATCAATCGATTTTGCAAGAGAATATTTATAGTCAGCGTGGTGGACGTTACGTTATCCCCGTAAAGCGGGAGTATCATAAGCAAATAAAGGGATCGGTACTCGATCAATCCACAAGTGGACAGACGGTGTTCATCGAACCAGATGAGATCGCCTCCATGCAGATTGAGCTGGATTTGTTATTAGGAGAAGAGGCACGTGAAGAAGCTGTGATCCTCAGTATGCTGACCAGCATGGTAGAACAGGAACAAACTGCACTGCGCCTAAATATCGAGGTTACAGGCACCTATGATTTTATTTTTGCCAAAGCAAAATATGCACGAACGCTGGGAGCATCTGAGGTTACTCTAAATGATAGGGGTTTTCTAAGGATGAACGGAGGCAGACATCCCATGCTGCAGGGCATGATTCCAATTAGCCTGGAGATAGGGAAGGGATATAAATCCCTAATCATTACAGGTCCAAATACAGGCGGGAAAACGGTGGTGCTCAAGACCCTCGGGCTGCTGACCCTCATGGCTCAATCGGGGTTGTTGATTCCGGTCGAGGAGGGGAGTGAGTTTACGGTCTTTACGGATGTGATCAGTGTAATCGGAGACGGACAAAGTTTGGCCCAATCACTCAGTACATTTTCGGCACAAATGAAGAGTATTGAGGGAATGCTGAGAGATGCCTCTAAAGGGGTGCTGCTGCTCATTGACGAGCTGGCGGCAGGTACAGACCCTGGGGAAGGAATCGCCCTCTCAATCGCCATTCTGGAAGAGCTGAGCCGTAAAGGGGCGAATATTATCGTCACAACCCACTTTAACGAGCTAAAAGCCTTTGCCGCTGCGACAGCCGGTTTTCAAAATGCACGAATGGAATTCGACAAAGAAACGCTGCAGCCGTTGTATCGTCTGACTATCGGAGAAGCGGGGGAGAGTTATGCTCTGCAAATTGCTAAAAAGCTGGGTATCCAGGATAACGTTATCAAGCGATCGTGGGAGATCGTTGAGGCGCAGCAGCAAAGGCTGCAGAAAGGTGATGGGTCGGCATGGGCAAGTCTTTTTAGCAAAGAGGGAGAGAAAGGGAAGACTGCACCTGTTATAGAGGATTTTGAAAAAGAAGAAAAGTCTGTGGAATCACTGAGCGATAAGGAGAAGCAGACCCAGTATGAAATTGGTGATGCCGTTCTTGTAACTTCACTGGGGCGGATAGGAATTGTTTATGAGAAAAAAGATCACTTAGGAATGGTCGGAGTGATGATCCAGAAGCAAAAAATGCGGATTAATCATAAACGTTTAAAGCCATATCTATCCAAAGATGAGCTGTATCCTGAGGAATATGACTTTGATATAATTTTTGAGAGCAAGGATACCCGTAAAAAGCGTAAATTGATGCAGCGTAAGCATGTCGAAGGCCTGAGAATTACGCATAAGGATGAAGAATAATGTAATAAAAGGATCTGCCTATGAGGTAGGTCCCTCTTTTTTTATAAATACTATGAAATATGCGTAAATTCAAGCAGGAGTATAGGCCTAAAGCTTAGAAGTTATTGTAACCATTCTAAAACTTTGTTACAGTAAATATTTATTCCATAGCTTAAATGTAGATATACGTTCAACTAGAGAAGGGAAGGAACACATGAAGAATAAGAAGATATGCGGGTTCTTGTTAACAATGCTCGTGATGACTACTGTATTGTCAGCATGCAGCAGAGCAGGTACCAGCAGTAATTCATTATCTTTACATCACAATGAGGTGGTCGAAAAGCCACAGACTGGCGGAGTAGTTACTTATGGATACTCATCGCCGTTTATGGGCTTCTTTGAGCCTGCTTTTTATGAAGGTGAAGATGATTTTCATGTGCTGGAGTTTATTACTGAGGCCATGTTTACGATAGATGATGATTTATCAACGGTTCCTAATATCGCCACTTGGCAGGAGTCCGAGGATCATAGAATATTTACCTTTAAAATCAAACCGGGAATCCGTTGGCATAATGGAGATGAACTGACCGTAGAGGACTGGAAATTTGCGATGGAGACTATTGCTAGTCCAGACTACACCGGATCACGTTATTATAGTGTGGAAATGATTCAAGGTGCGGAAGCCTATCATAAAGGTGAGGCGAAGAATATAACAGGTCTTAAGGTTATAGATCCTTATACTTTGAAAATAACAATGACAGCTGCCCGCGTAAATACGATTGATAATCTATGGCCGTATCCGATGAATAAAAAATATTATACTGGAGTCGCTGTTAAGGATATGCCTGAGAGTGATCAGATGCGAAAAAATCCGATAGGGATTGGTCCCTTTGAGGTGAGCCTTATTGAACCTGGCCAGCGGGTGGAGATGAAGCGCTTTGATCAATACTATAAAGGTAAGGCTTTATTGGATGGTGTGTTGTATAAGGTATTTGATGACAAGGAAATCATCAGCCTGTTTGAACAAGGCGTAATTGATATAGAGAATGCCCCACGAGATACTTATGAAAAGTTGAGTAAACTCGATAATATTAATATTTTACAATCAAATGAGCTTGCTTATGAGTATATAGGGTTTAAATTTGGGTATTGGGATAGTGAAGCTGAAAAAATCGTAATGGATAACCCTAAATTTGCGGATAAAAGATTACGTCAGGCGATGTATTATGCACTTGATCGGGAGGGGATCATTCAATCATTTTCTCATGGGTTAGGCAAGCCTATAGAAACTCCGGTTTCCAGTGCAAGCTGGGCGAAGATCCCTGATAGTCAGATTAATACGTATCCCTATGATCCGGAAAAAGCGAAGCAGCTGCTTGATGAGGCTGGTTTTGTAGATGTTGATGGAGATGGGCTGCGTGAGGATCAAAAAGGAGAAAAGTTAGTTATTCATTATGATTCTATGCTAGGCAGTCATTCAGCGGAGTTACGAACTGCTGCTATTCTGGAGGATTGGCGAAATGTGGGACTTGATGTGCAGCTTAATGGTGGGGCGTTAAAAGAGCTCAACACCTTCTACGAAGCAGTGGAGGCTGATGATCCGTCCATTGAGTTGTTTAACGGGGTATGGGGATTAGCTAATGATCCTGATCCTTCAGGTCTCTGGAGAGAGAATGATTTGTGGAACTACCCACGTTGGTCCTCGGAGCGGAATGAAGAATTGATTCGCGATGGCACAAGTATGAAGGCGTATGATAGAGATTATCGACAACAAATCTATTATGAATGGCAGAAGCTAGTGAATGAAGAGGTTCCAATGATCTTTTTTGCGGAAAGAGAAAGCATTACTGCTGTCAATAAACGTCTACAAGGTGTGCGTGTTGATTCTTTGGGCTCCATAATTGAGCCTAATAAATGGTGGATAAAGGACTAAATTAAAAAAAATAAAAAAAATTACGCAAAAAGTGAAATCAAATTGCTGTTTCATTCGTCATATATATTATGGAGGATGACAACGATGAAGAGACGGATATTAATATGGGCTGGTGCAGCTTTGATAGTCGTTGTCTTAATTACGGTGTGGAGGCCTATCGAGTTGGGCTTTAAACCGGATATTGACGCGGGTTCAGCAGTGCTGCTAGATATGGATAGTGGAGACATATGGGTCAATATAAACGGCGATGTGCCTATGCCACCGGCCAGTGTGTCTAAATTAATGACTGAAATGATTGTGCTGGATCACATAACCTCTGGAACCCTTAGGTGGGAGGATAGAGTCCCTATTAGTGCTTACGCCAGTCAAATGGGAGGTATGAGTCTCTCATTAAAACGAGGAGATTTCTATACAGTAAGGGAGCTATTCGAAGGCATCACCATATATTCTGCTAATGATGCTGCAGTTGCATTGGCAGAATATATGGCAGGATCAGAGGATTCTTTTGTACTTATGATGAATGATAGAGCACGTAGTTTAGGTTTATCTCCTAATACGGTATTTACCAACGCCTCTGGATTGTCTAGCAAGGATCTTGGTATCATTCGTCAGCCTACGCATATCGGTGGCCAGACGATGATGACAGCGAGGGATACAGCCAAATTGGCAGCTGCGCTAATCCATAATCATCCTGATGTACTGAATATTTCCGGTCGTACACAGATGCAATTAAAGGATAAAGGGTTATATGTTAGTAATAGCAACCTTATGCTTCCAGGTATGGGCGGCGCTTACGCATACGATGGAGCAGATGGGTTGAAGACTGGATATGATAGCCAGACGGGATATTGTATTGCGGGATCAGCCCAGAGGGAGGGGCACCGGCTTATTGCGGTCGTTATGGGGGCGGAGACTTATGGCAGCCGATTTGAGGGTGCTGCTAAATTGTTCGATTATGGGTTTTTCCGCGGTTTACATTATGGAGAACGGGTAAAACATATTATACATGCCCTTGGGATTCGAAGTTAAATTTGGAGCATCATACCAGTAATTATTACTTGGTATGGTGCTTTTTCCCTATTCATGTCGGTATTTGTTGTTTCTTTTTATCAATTTAGTGATTACAATAGAAATATTGTTTTATCCCATATTATTTTAGAAACACAAAAAAACTTTTTTTCTATAATTTAGAATGACCCGAATTTCCTGAAAGGGGGGACAATAAGATAATGGAATAAGGGACAGTAAATTCGCCGCCGAGAGAAATAAAACCATGACTGCCTGAGAACGATCAGGAGGCATTGTAAATATATGGTACGTGCAATTATTCTACAATAAAGAAGGAATCAAAGATGAAAAAAATAAAGAAAAGATACATTGCGCTAATTGTTCTCGTCGTTATTATAGCGGGAGGTTTTCTCTTTCGAAATTCTTTGGCCGTATTAGCTTTTGACCTCTTTTTGTCCGATCGGGTAGAAAGCAAGCTGAAAGAAGAATCTTATCAGCCACTTAAGGATGAGAATAAGGTTAAGCCAGAGCCGGTTGTATACAAAAGCGATCCATTCTCGCTGATGCTGCTCGGGACTGATCAACGCGACAATGAAACCGCACGTTCGGACACGATGATGTATGCTGTTGTTCGCCCAGAGGATTACAAAATTCTGCTTATTTCTATTCCACGTGATACGTATACCGAGATTATTGGCCATAACGATAATAAAAAAGATAAGATTACCCATGCTTATGCTTTTGGTGGGCAGCAAATGGCTAAGGATACTCTGGAAGCACTGCTGGAGCATGATATTCAGTATTATGCCACCATTAACTTTCAAGGGCTCAAGGATGCCGTTGATGCTATTGGAGGCGTTCCGCTGCCAATCAAGAAGGACATTGTAAACAAGGGTAAGGACCATGAAAAGTTTACGATCGAGGGTGGAAAGTCGAATTATAACGGTCAAGAAGCACTTAACTATACACGCTACCGTGAAGATAGTGACTTTAACCGGACCAAACGCCAACAGGTTTTTATTGATGTTGTAGCTAATAAAATGTTATCGATCAGCCAAATCGGCAATATTCCAAAGCTGCTGGATATTATGGGCGATAATTTTAAGACCGATATAGAGCCTTCAATGATCATTAGTCTGGCCAAGAAATTCATGGGCGGCAAAGACATGGATATCTCAAGCTTTACGGTAATGGGCGAAGGAAAACGTATTGACGGACTTTATTATGATATCGTTGATGAAGAGGATTTGCGTGAAGCTAAGGCGCTGATTGATAATTGGATGAATGCAGGAACACCAGTAGATCAACTGATTGAGCCGGGAAAAGCAAGTAATGCACTCGAGCCCAAAGCAACAGCAGTTACGCAGTAATTCTAATTGGAAAGCTAAACTCATATAAATAAATTGCAGCAGCCATAAACATTCTCATGGCTGCTGCTTACTGTCTTCATGTTATAATGAGTTGGAACTATTATTTAGCTGCTACGTATAATCACATTGGCATGGCAGTAAAAGGAAGTTAAAGAACCGTAATTCCTTCGGAACTCTTTGAGGAGGATCAAGAGATGAATATTGCATTTTTTTTACTTCCGAAACAGGAGGTGGCCTGCGTAACGCTCGATTCTACGCTGCGCCAAACGCTTGAGAGGATGGAGTTTCACCGCTATACAGCAGTCCCGATTCTTAACCGTAATGGAGAGTATGCCGGCACGGTAACGGAAGGTGATCTGCTCTGGTACATGAAAGAGTCGGAGGGCAAGGTTTCGTTTGAGAACGCTTCAAAATTTTTGCTGAAGGACGTTCCATTACGTATGAATAACAAGCCGGTCTCGATTGATGCGGATATGGAAGATCTAATTAATTTGGCTAAGGTGCAGAACTTTGTACCTGTGGTCGATGATATGAACCGGTTTATTGGAATTGTTCGCCGGAGTCAAGTCATAGAGTATTGCGAGAAATTTGTAACAAGACAATCACAGGAATCATTATAGTCCCAGTGTATTCGCGGTTATAGAAGCTATCGGAACAAGGCCTGTATTTCCGGCGATAACGGAATGCGGGTCTTTTTTAAAGAAAGCTCCTCTCCAAAAAGAGGCATAGTCAGCATGGATTGAAGCATACTTAAGGGGCGCGGGGTGTCCAGTGTGACACCGAATTTTTTATGCTATAATGGAGAATAAAGCTTTTTGCCGGAGGTAGAGAGACGTGTCCAATGTGCCGAAGGATCTGGATGTAGCCAAGCGCGCCAAGGTAATTGAATGGCTGAAAACCGAAGTGATTGATCAAGTTTCACGGTTATTTAAAGCGTTATGGGAAGGCAGTACTACCCGTGTCGGTGACAGTCTGGCTAGCTTGATTATGAGCTCTTATATTTTGGGCCGCAGACTAGGGATTCCTTATCGTTCTTTAGATGACTTGCTACTGGAGAAGCTTAGAAAGCACAAGCAGGAAGGGCATCAACTGGAAGATTGGTACCAAGATATATCTGCTTTAGAAGAACATATGCGTAAGAGGTGAATACTGTTGAAATTTCGCTGGTCATCTGTGGCTTGGAGCGTAGCATACTTACTTTTGCTGCTTAGTTTAACGACTCCACTCCTCATCATCACTACCCTGTTTATGATTGTTCCGGCAGTAGTGTTGTTTACTACACTGAACACGAGACAATTTGTGCTGCATGTATTGCCGGTGTTGCTGATTGTAGGCTTGATTACACCAATTTATCTGTTGATAGCTGCGTATTTCTTAATACCGGCTCTGGTTATGGGGCGCTGGTATAAAAGACATGCCCCGGCTATGTCTACTGTGATCGCAGGTACGGTTACGATTCTTGCACAGTTCCTGCTGCTTTTGCTGCTGGGTACGGCATTATTTAATTTTGACCTGTCTACCTATGTGAACGATGTATTGCAAATGGTTAATTCACCTCTGTCCGAGCTCGGAACTACCAATCCTCTGCTCACTGATATTGGATTTTCAACTGAGGATGTAAACAAGATAAGTCATATGACGGTCCAAATGATCCCTATGACTCTAATCGTAAGCTCCTTCATGATTGCTGTGATTACGCATGCTATTGCCCGCCCGATTCTGAACAGTATGAATTATGCAGTGCCTAAGATGAAGCCTGCACGTGAATGGAGACTTTCGAGATCGTTTATTTGGTACTATCTGATTGGTGTTGTTCTACAGCTCTTCTTCTCAGGGTCGGAGAACAATTTCATCCTCATGATTTCTGCCAATCTTCTGCCATTGCTGCGAATTGGCTTTATGATTCAGGCCATCGGATTTTTCTTCTTCCTGGCGCATGAACGCAAATGGAACAAGATGTCTGCCGTTTTGTTAGCGATACCGGTTATTTTACTGCCGCCGCTGCGCATTATTGGTATTATTGATCTTGCGTTCCCACTGCGGGAGTATGTGACCAAATCGAAACGATAGGGTGAGAGTTCATGCCTAAATTTCTGCAAAGACGCTGGCACGGCTATCATACCGTATGGGCGTTCATGCTGCTGTTGGTCCTTATTATAATTGTCAGTGTCTATAACTGGGCGCTTGGGGTCGCCGGCCTGTTTCTGTCAGGTACTTTATGCTTCTATATGTTGAAAGCGGAGATCTCGTTCCGTCGTAATCTGGTGGAATATATTAATGGGCTGTCTTTCCGCATTAAGCGGGTAGAGGGCGAAGCAGTCAGCATGCTGCCGCTTGGAATCATTCTGTTTAGCGAGGATCGAACGGTGGAATGGAATAACCGCTATGCCGGCGATATTTTCGCACGCAAGTCTTTAGTTGGGGAATCACTGCAAGAATTATTGCCTGATATGCAGTCTTTTTTTACAGGTGCTGCAGCGGGTAAGCGGGAGGTCGGCAAAGAAGGTGTGCTCCATGACACCCGCCTTGAGATCACCGTGGATGAACGATTTTATCAAGCTGTCATTATTCCGAGTGAGCGTATTCTTTACTTGTATGATATCACTGAGCTTGTGGTGTTACGTGAGCGGTATGAGGATGAGAAGCTGGCGATCGGCATAGTGATGATGGATAACCTGGATGAATCCGCTCAAGGAATGGATGATCAACAGCGAACCTCGCTGATTGCTAAGGTGACGAGTGAGATCACTGAATGGAGTAAGCAGTTTGAGGTTTATCTGCGGCGGTTGTCCTCGGAACGTTATCTAATGCTGCTTAATCATCGTAGCCTGCAAGCGTTGGAAGAGAGCCGCTTCGTGATTCTAGATGAAGTCAGAGAAATGACTGCTGATCTCAAGGTACCTATGACACTGAGTATTGGTCTGGCCTTTGGCGCAGACTCTGCAAGTGAATTAGGGGCATTGGCCCAATCCAGTCTAGACATGGCGCTGGGCCGAGGTGGTGATCAGGCGGCTGTAAAAGCAGGCCAACGGTTATCCTTCTACGGTGGCAAGAGTAATGCTGCTGAGAAGCGTACCCGAGTGCGGGCGCGGGTCATTGCGCATGCTTTGCGGGATCTGATGCAGGAGAGCGATCGTGTGCTGATCCTCGGTCATCGGACACCGGATATCGATGCTGTGGGTGCTGCAATCGGCCTGTTAAGGGCTGCGCAGATGTATAATGTAGAGGCTAGCATTGTGATGGAGACTCCAAATCCATCGATAACTAACATGATGGAGCAGATTCGTAAGGATGACGATTTGTATAAGTCATTCATCACAACGGAGCAATCCCTACAGATCATGACAGAGCATACCCTGCTTATTGTTGTGGATACACATAAGGCGTCTATGACGATGGAGCCGCGGCTAGTACAATATGCCAGCAGAATCGTAGTGGTGGATCATCACCGCAGAGGTGAAGAGTTCATTAATGATGCTGTATTGGTATATTTGGAACCTTACGCTTCATCGACCTGTGAGCTGGTGACAGAGCTGCTTCAGTATATCCATGAGAAGGTAAAGATCAGTCCGCTGGATGCTACAATGTTGTTAGCGGGGATCACGGTGGATACAAAGCACTTTGCGCTCCATACGGGTTCGCGTACCTTTGAGGCGGCAGGCTTCCTGCGCCGGAATGGTGCCGATACCGTACTTATTCAGCGCATGCTGAAGGAGGATTTACAGGAGTATATTTCCAAAGCCGAAATTATCAAACATGCGCGAATGGTGTATGACCAAATCGCGCTCGTAGTTACGGCACCAGGCATGAAAATCCCGCAGCTTCTTATTGCTCAGACTGCGGACACGCTGCTTGGGATGACCAACGTAGTCGCTTCATTCGTCATCAGCGAGCGGCCTGACGGCCTGATTGGCATTAGTGCCCGATCACTCGGACGTATGAATGTACAGGTCGTGATGGAGAAATTAGGCGGCGGTGGGCATCTGTCCAATGCCGCAGTACAGCTTGAAGGAACATGTAAAGAAGCAGAAGCCAGATTACTGCAGGTGCTGGCGGAAATCGAATCGAAAGAGGGGTTATTCGAATGAAGGTCATTTTCATAAAAGATGTTAAGGGTCAAGGTAAAAAAGGTCAGGTTAAAGAGGTATCCGAAGGTTATGCTTCCAACTTCTTATTGCCACGTGGATTGGTTCGTCCGGCAACGGAAGGCAACGTGAAGACGCTGGAGAATCAAGCAGCTGCTGAACAACGCCGTAAAGATAACGAAAAAGAAGAAGCACAGCAATTGGGTAAGAAGCTTGACGAGTTAACACTGACAATGAAAGCAAAATCAGGTGAAGGCGGACGTTTATTCGGCGCTATTACAAGCAAACAGATTGCTGAGACACTGGCTTCCACCAAAGGAATTACTATTGATAAGCGCAAGATTGAATTAGGTGAGCCAATTCGCCATATAGGAGTATTTCAAGTAAGCGTAAAATTGCATACTGAAGTAAAGGCCACACTTAAGGTTGAGGTAACGGAGGAGTAACATGGGTGGAGATCTCTTTTTCGATCGGGTTCCCCCGCAGAATCTTGAAGCCGAGCAGGCGGTAATTGGTGCGGTTCTGTTGCAGGATGAAGCGCTCATTACTGCAATGGAACGGGTGAATACTGAAGACTTCTACGATAAAGCGCATCAAATGATTTTTGAGGCGATGGTGCAGCTCGGAGAAGAGAGCCAGCCGATTGATCTTGTTACACTTACGTCCAGACTGCAGGACAAAGGAGAGCTTGAAGATATTGGTGGTGTTAGCTACTTAGCTAAGCTGGCGCATGCCGTGCCTACTGCTGCTAACGTAGAATACTACGCCCAGATTATCGAAGAGAAAGCCATGCTGCGCCGTTTGATTCGCACAGCCACGCAGATTGTGAGCGAAGGTTATACTGGCGGTGAAGATGTAGCCGATATGCTGAGTGATGCAGAGCGGCGTATTCTTGAAATCTCCAACCGGCGGAGCGGCAGTGGATTTATTGCGATCCGCGATGTCTTGATGGAAGTGTTCGACAAGGTTGAGTTGCTTCATCAAAATAAGGGGGGTACCTCAGGTATCCCAACCGGATTTGTGGATTTAGATCATATGACTAACGGATTCCAACGTAACGATCTGATCATTGTTGCGGCTCGTCCATCTGTTGGTAAAACTGCATTCGCCCTGAATATTGCACAGAACGTGGCAGTACGCGCTAAAGAAACTGTTGCGATATTCAGTCTGGAAATGTCAGCGCCACAGCTGGTACAGCGGATGATTTGTGCTGAAGCCAACTTAGATGCCAATATTATGCGTACCGGTGACTTCAAGAGTGATGATGATTGGTCCAAGCTGACGATGGGCATTCAGTCTCTATCTGAAGCGGAGATTTATATCGACGATACACCAGGTATCACGGTAACCGATATTCGTGCAAAGTGCCGGAGACTGAAGAAGGAAAAAGGACTTGGCATGATCGTCATCGACTACTTGCAGCTCATTCAGGGCCGCGGTAAAGGCGGAGAGAACCGTCAGCAGGAAGTATCGGATATATCTCGTACATTGAAGCAGATTGCCCGTGAGCTGGATGTGCCGGTTATTGCCCTGTCGCAGTTAAGCCGGGGTGTAGAGCAGCGTCAGGATAAACGTCCAATGATGAGTGACTTGCGTGAATCGGGTTCTATCGAGCAGGATGCCGATATTGTTGCGTTTCTGTATCGTGATGATTATTACAATGCGGATACGGAGAAGAAGAATATTATTGAGATCATTATAGCTAAACAGCGTAATGGTCCCGTAGGCACGGTAGAACTGGTCTTTCTTAAAAATTTCAACAAGTTCGTTAACTACGAGCGAGCACATGCGGAACCCTTTGCTGGTTAAACCTGACATGTATAATTCCCGAACGATTGCACATTTCTTTGTGTAATCGTTCGTTTTATTTGACTTTGAAAAAAACCGCTGTTACACTGAGAATTGTCCTTTAGCGGGTTAAATCTGCTTGGCGTCCGGAGGGCCACGTACATAAGAATGACGTATAGGGCCTATATTATGAAAAATAATGGTGCTAAGTAGCACCTACGGAGGAATGAACATGTCAACGGTAGTCGTCGTGGGAACACAATGGGGAGACGAAGGTAAAGGGAAAATCACTGACTTTCTAGCGGAAAGTGCAGATGTGGTCGCCCGTTATCAAGGGGGCAATAATGCCGGTCACACGATTCTGATTGACGGTGAGAAGTTTAAGCTCAGCTTGATCCCTTCGGGTGTATTTTATAAAGAGAAAACTTGTGTAATTGGTAACGGAATGGTTATTAATCCGGCTGCCTTGATCCAAGAAATTAATTATATTCACGAGAACGGTTTTGATACTAAGAACTTAGTGATCAGTGATCGTGCTCATGTCATTATGCCATACCATATGGTGCTGGATGCTCTCGAAGAAGACCGTAAGGGTCCGAACAAGATTGGTACTACACGTAAAGGTATCGGTCCTTGTTATATGGATAAGGCAGCACGCAACGGTATCCGTATTGCTGACTTGATGGACGCTGAGGAATTCGAACTGAGACTCCGCCCCTTGATGCAAGAGAAGAACCAAGTGATTACACAGGTCTATGGTGCGGAAGCTCTTAACGTAGAAGAGATTCTGACTCAATATCTGGAATATGCAGAAGTGCTGCGTAATTATGTAACAGACACCTCTGTTATTCTTAATGAAGCCATTGATGCGGATCGCAAAGTGTTGTTTGAAGGTGCGCAAGGAGTAATGCTTGATATCGATCAAGGTACGTATCCGTTTGTTACTTCATCCAACCCATCTGCCGGTGGGGTATGCATAGGTTCTGGTGTGGGACCGTCCAAAATCAAACAGGTTATTGGGGTTGCAAAAGCCTATACCACTCGTGTTGGAGATGGCCCGTTCCCTACAGAGCTGAATGATGCAACAGGTGATTATATCCGTGAAACAGGTCATGAATATGGCACAGTTACCGGACGTGCGCGCCGTGTAGGCTGGTTCGACAGTGTAGTTGTGAGTCACGCTCGTCGTGTAAGTGGAATCACAGGGCTATCTCTTAACTCGCTGGATGTACTTAGCGGACTTGAGACTGTGAAGATCTGCACAGGCTACAAATACCGTGGTGAGGTAATTACTCATTACCCTGCTAGCCTCAAAATGCTGGCAGAATGCGAAGCGGTATATGAAGAGCTTCCAGGCTGGAGCGAAGATATTACTTCTGCAAAAACGTTGGATGATCTTCCAGCCAATACACGCAGATATGTTGAACGTGTATCTGAGCTTACGGGTATTCCGATTGCTATCTTCTCAGTGGGTCGTAACCGTGAGCAGACGAATCAAGTATTGCCAATTTATATCTAAAACCTAGTTATACTAAGGAGCCTCGTTAGAGGCTCTTTTTTTTGTTCTGAGGACTATATATCTCTCTTTTGGGGCCTAGATTTATGCCTAGACGTTTCCCAAGGCCGGTTCTAGTCAATACTGGATGTATAGAAGAACATGTAAATGATCTACCAGATAGACTTGAACATAGGTGAGAGGAGAAATGAAGATGAAGATCGTGAAGCGTGCACTTAGCGTATGTCTGATTGTGGTACTTGCCAGCACTCTTTCAATTCTAACAACGGGCGTGGTTGTAAATGCTTATATTCAGTCGGTACTGGCTAGCTTCGATATTAAAGTGAATACTCCCGGTCCGGGATTTGGAGGAATGATTCGGAGCATTATTGGCATGGATAACAAATCTGACTCGGATACAGCTAATAAAGAAGTAACCACAGGGAGTACAGTTAGCAAGGAGACCGACAAGAGCACGGATTCGCCAGCTAAAGGCAAGGGTGAGCCCGTAGATGATAATACTCCGACTGATGCCTTACCAGTTATGGGGCAAGTTACAACCGAAAGTTCAGCTGATAGCGGAAGTGGAAGTGTTGGTGACCAACAATTAGTAATGACACCTGAGGCACTCAGTGACTTTAAAGATAATCTTCCATCGGAAGAGAAGGTAAATATATTCAATATTTTGATGTCCAAACTACCCCAGGATGAGATGGCAAAAATTTCAACAGCGATGGAGGATGGATTAACAGAAGATGAGGTTAAAGAGCTGCAGCAGGTAATTGCAAAATATGTTGATGCAGACGAATATGAGAGCATAATGAAAATGCTTACACCAACTACAGAATCTACGCAATAGCATTTGTAATTGTCACTTTATAGACACATGAAAAAGGTTAAAATTTCATATTTGCGCAAAAAACCCGCGTATTTGGCGGGTTTTTTGTTATGTCTAAAGTTGAAATTTTTCTCTAAGCTATGGTACAGTAAACAAGGACCTCAAGAGGTTAATTTTTTGTAACCTCCTTAACAACCTTTTTATAGGTTCATTAGAAGCAGGAATTAAGCACTAGTATACGCAGAAATTTACGTGGACGTAATCTATATAATCGAGGTCGTACAATTAGCTTGGCCGCTTTTGTCGGAAGTAAAAGCGGACTGAAAGGGAGAGTTTCATGAAGGGATTTAAGTTCATGCGTCGGATGAGCAAGCTGCAGGATGGACATCCAGCAGAGTCCGAGGCGAATGTTCAACAGAGCCACAATTTCGATCACGACTCCAAACACTTTCAACAAGAGAAAGGTACTCGCAGATTTCGGCGCGCTTGGATTTTGGGATCTGTCGGCCTTGTGCTTCTAGCTACGGTGTTGGTTGGAGCAGAGAAAAAGTATGTAGCTGCTAACACGGTTACCTATTATCAAGTGTTGGTGAAGGGTGAAGAAATCGGAAGACTTACCGATCAGACGCAGCTTAACCAGCTATACGATAAGAAACAACGAGAATATCAGGAGAAATATCCGAATTCAACCATGGTGCTGCAAACAGAGGGCATTACAATAGAAGAGCAGAAAGCATACAAGCCAGAAGTTGATAGTGAGGCGACACTTACTAAACTAGATGGAATGCTGAAAGCTTATGCAGTAGGCGTGCAATTGATGGTAGATGGCAAGGCCGTTGGCATAGTTAAGGATCAGGAAACTGCTAATGCTGTGCTCGAAGGGGTAAAAAATCATTATGTCCCACAAGCAGAAGTAGCAACGACGGCTAGTAAGCTAACAAGAACGGCTGCTTCCAGCTCATCTGCTGCAAAAGCGAAGACTCCGGAGCAAGTAGAGTCGGTAGAGATTAGTGAAGATATTTCTATCGTTCCTATCAAAGCAGATCCTAATAAAGTGTTGGATGTGGAGGCAGCGGTCCAGACACTTACGGAAGGTAAAGAGGCCCCCCTTCTTTATACCGTTCAAGAGGGCGATACGATTTCGGGGATTGCCAAACGGTTTGAAATCACCCAAAAAGAGATTTATAGTAACAATCCTAACGTGAAAGAGCTGACGTTGAAGATTGGAGATACACTGAAGCTGAAGGTACCCCAACCAGATGTTACAGTAGTAACTGTGGAAAAAGTGACTGAGCAAATAGTGACTGAGCCGGAAGTGGTTGTGCGATCGAGCGATCAGCTAGCGGCAGGCAAAAGCAAAGTCGTTCGTCCAGGGCAAACTGGACTTAAAGAAATGGAGTATCGGGTAACGAAGGAAAATGGTACGGTCGTCCAAGAAGAATGGTTAGGCCAGACCGTTATACAAGCCTCGCTGCCAGAAGTTGTTTATCGGGGAACGAAGGTTGTTGGTGAAGGAACAGGCATGTTCAGTTGGCCGGTAAGCGGGGCGACACTGACAAGTAGCTTCGGCGAGCGTTGGAGCCGTGCCCATAAGGGTATTGATATGGTATCTAGCAATCGGAATATAAAAGCTTCTGATGCCGGGACCGTGATCTTTGCAGGTGTGCAGAGTGGATACGGGAATGTAGTTATTGTAGATCATCGCAACGGATACCAGACCTATTATGGTCATTTAAAAAGCATCTCGGTTTCTACAGGCCAACGCTTGGAGCAGGGTGGCAAGATTGGCGTAATGGGCAGCACCGGACGTTCGACGGGTACACATCTGCATTTTGAGATTCGGAAGAATGGCACTGCTGTAAATCCAATGAAGTATTTGCAATAATTCATACTTTGTCCTTTAACTGCTCGATTTCAATCGGGCGGTTTTTATTTTTTTTAATCTACGAGTGACGGCAAAGCCGTTTCTTTTTGCTGGGCAGGGGGATTGCTTATTTCGTAGGATGTGACGGTTAGACAGGTATGTTAAAATAAAGGAATGATCATTAAGTAAGGATAGGAAGGTGAAGCTGGGACATGCAGATGGGAACGATTCTGGTAGTAGATGATGAACAGCCTATTGCTGATATATTGAAATTTAATTTAGAAAAAGAAGGCTACGAGGTTATTTGTGCTTTTGATGGCAACAGTGCAGTGGAGCTGGCATTGTCCAAAAGGCCCGATCTTATGCTGCTTGATCTTATGCTGCCCGGCAAAGATGGTATGGACGTCTGCCGCGAGGTGCGTTCTGCGCACTTGGACATTCCTATCATTATGCTTACAGCCAAGGACGGAGAGATTGATAAGGTACTTGGCCTGGAGCTTGGTGCTGATGACTATGTGACCAAACCTTTTAGTACACGTGAATTGCTGGCCAGAGTTAAAGCCCAGATGCGGAGACAGCATAAACCGTCACCACAGGGGATGGCGAGTGAACCAGCAGAGAATAAGCAGGGCATTTATCATTTTGATCTGTTTATAGATACAGATATGTATTTGGTCTATAAGGGCGGGGAGCCGCTTGACTTGACCCATCGTGAATATGAGCTGCTCTACTATATGATCAAACATGCCGGTAAGGTGATGACTCGGGAGCATTTGCTGCAGGCAGTGTGGGGATTTGAGTATTTCGGTGATGTGCGGACCGTTGACGTGACGATCCGTCGTCTAAGAGAGAAAATTGAGGAGAACCCCAGCAAGCCCGAATATATTTATACTCGGCGTGGACTCGGCTATTTGATGCATAGCCCTAAAAATGGAGGACTGTGATGAAGTGGCGGTCCTTTATCCGGACAATTCAGGCAAAACTTATTATTATTTACGTGTTGCTGATTCTGATAGCTATGCAGTTGATCGGGGTTTATTTTGTCAGCTCGATGAAGAACTCGTTAACAGATAATTTCACCAAGGACCTTAAAGCACGTGCTGAGATGTTGTCTATCCTGACTGCTGATAAATTTGGTAGTGAGGCTGGAACCGCAGATGAGGAAACCGCTGTGGAAAGTCTGCGCGGGATGGTCAATAATCTGTACATTAACGGGGCTGAGATTCAGGTACTGGATGCCAGCGGCAAAATCATCACCACTTCCGTTCCCTCGCAGAATGACTATGTCGGGCAGCGTAACACCCAGACAGTTGTGAATCGGGCCTTGCAGGGCATCAGTGATAACGAGGAATATATTATTGCCGATGATAATGTGCGTAAAAAGGTTGTGGCCAAGCCTGTGCTCTCGGGTGACAAGGTAGTGGGCGCAATCTATATTGCTGCTGACATGAAGGATCTATACGCCACGATGGGCCGGATCAATAGTGTATTTATCTCAGGTTTGCTGTTAGCTCTAGCGTTAACGGTTGTTTTATGCGTCATTCTGGCGCACACCATCACGCAGCCTATTAAGGAAATGACGAGGCATGCTACGGCTGTCGCTGAAGGCCGATTCAATCGTAAAATGCCCGTATTGGGCAATGATGAAATTGGACAACTCAGTCAGGCGTTCAATTATATGACCGGTAGATTGCGTGAGGCACTCTCGCAGAATGAAGAGGAGAAGGAGAAGCTTACCTCTATTCTGACGAACATGAGTGATGGTGTCGTGGCTACAGATGAAAACGGAGTAGTGATTCTGATGAATCGGCGGGCAGCGCTGATGCTCGGAAATGAAGGACCGTTGCCGGAAGGTGCCCCTCTAGATAAATTGTTGGGCTTAGATTACGAACAAAGCGGATCTCTGGCTAAAGGCAATGCCCAATCTGCAATGCTTCATCTGACTCATATGGGTGGAGAAGATTCTAATATCGTAAGAGTGACGTTTACTCCGATTCATCGTCGTGAGGGTGGCATTGCCGGCACAATTGCTGTGCTGCAGGATGTCACCGAACAGGAGAATCTGGAGGAATCACGCCGTGAGTTCGTGGCGAACGTTTCGCATGAGCTAAGAACACCACTTACCACTATTAAAAGCTATGTTGAAGCACTGGATGATGGAGCACTTGAAGATCCGCAGCTGGCGGTTCGATTTGTTGGGGTTATTCGCAACGAAACAGAACGGATGATTCGTCTGGTCACGGATTTGCTGCATCTTTCCCGTCTGGATTCCAAGGAAGCTCTTCTTCGAATTCAGCAGACGGATATTACCGAGATGCTGGAGGATGTGGCGGATCGTTTTTCTTTTCAAATTCGGCAGAAGCGTATAGATATAAGTACAAGGGTCCGCAAAGATGTTACCACGGCGTGGCTTGATCGCGATCAAATCGATCAGGTCTTGGGGAATTTGGTCTCCAATGCGCTAAAATATACGCCAGAAGGCGGTACGATTGAACTGGAAGCGTTGAAGAATGAGGATGGAATGCTCTCCATTTCTGTGCGTGATTCGGGGATAGGGATTCCGAAAAAGGATATCGAGCGGATCTTCGAACGATTTTATCGCGTGGATAAGGCACGTTCGCGGAACATGGGAGGCACCGGACTTGGCCTTTCCATTGCCCGGGAAATTGTGAAGGCACATGGAGGCTCCATTTCCCTGCAATCCGAGCTAAATGAAGGTTCAAAGGTAACCTTTACCCTGCCTTTGAACGAGCAAAGGGGGAGTGAGGCATGAAGGAACGAATCAAATCATGCATTCTAGCCTTGCTGGTGCTCGGAAGCCTGGTTGAAAGCTATTATTTGATCTACCGTTTGCCTGGTGCTGATTCAGCAGTGCTTTCTGAGAACCTGTATGTGAAGACAGATAATATGGGTCCGGAAGAGAAGGTAGAGAACCTGTTATACCCTGACAAAATGATCATCCATATGGGGGAAGGCAAACATACGCTTTTTTATCCGGACTCTACGTTCTATAGCTTGATCATGAATCGCTTAAAAGGTCGTGGCTTCGAAAGCTTCCAACGGCACTCGGTACAGGATTATGATTGGGATAAGATCCGCAATGAGAACCCTGGGATTGAGCTTTCATTCGGAGCAGGTATTCCGGTAACGTTATTGCAGCGGGTGATGCAGTTATCGCCAGATTCCCTTTTTGAAGGAGAAAGCATCGATCGTATTTGGATCTATAACATTAAGAATGATTCCAAGGCCCATGCTATTTTCTTCAGTACGAGAGGCGACATCATATACGAAGCGGCAAAAGCGGATTTAACGGTTCAGGATGTGCAGCAGCATGTGGATTTCGGTAAGAATTGGACGCCTTACAAGACCGTAAGCGGGGATTATTATGTGCCAGACAGTAAGATTTCTCTGGTTCAGGTAGACATGCCTTCCGGGATGTACACCATAGAGCAAATGCAGAGTAATCTTTTCTTCGATGTTGGAAGCACTAGATATATTCGGGAGAAGAACGGCTCGGAGATTTATACGGACAGCAAACGGAGCCTTCAGGTGGACCAGGGTAAGAACTGGATGAGCTATAGTGACCCTGCGGCGCTTCCAGCTGGAGAAAGTACCCCTGCCAAGGATGCTTTGGAAGCTGTAGAATTTGTGAACCAGCATGGCGGATGGAATGGGACTTACCGTTTGGAGGCTACAGAGGAAGGCAGACAGGAGAGAAAGGTCTCTTTTCAACAATATTATGGCTCCTATCCGTACGGCTCCTATCCGATAATGAGCAATTCATCATTACAGTATGGTGTAATAAATCTGGAACTGCAGCAGGGAACAGTATCCTCTTATGAACGTTCTCTAATTTATATAGATGAAAGTAAGGCCGTAAAAAAGGTAGTGGAGCTATCTGGAGGTGCGGATCTGGAGTATAGGTTGTCTCTGGTCAGTAAAACTTCGGCAGTGAAGGATTTAACGCCTGCTTATGTGCCTGAGGTGAAGGAAGATCATCTGGAGCTGATACCTGTCTGGAAAGTTACACTTAGTGATGGCAGTGTTCTTACTTTAAATTAATGGACAAGTGGTTCATATAACAATTAGGAGGTTCGGGTATGGATTGGGGAAGAGCTAAAAATGTACTGATTTGCGCCTTTTTAGGTCTGAATCTGCTGCTATGTTACCAGCTGTGGGTCGATTTGCGCGATCAGGTTAGTGCTAATCTTGATTTTACTTCCCTGTCTGCTGAGACCCAAGCCGTAATGGAGCAGAAAGGGATTCGTGTATTGTGTCCCATTCCGGCTTCTACCCCGCAGCTTCCTAACATTACTTATCGTTATTCTGCTGAAGAACAGACTGAACCACCAATTAAATTAGATGTACCTATAGACAGCAAGCTGATCTATTCTTCCTTCTCAGAGCTTAGCAAGGTGCTTGAGGATAATATTCCTGATATTTCCAATTATCGCTTTGATTCACAGGAAAGTGAGGTTGGGAAGTTCGTTCTTCATCCGCTGGTTCAAAATCAGTGGTCGTTGTTCCGTGTTAGGCTAGAGTTGATTAACAGTGATCAAAAAATCGTAGCTTACCGCTGGCCGAAGATTGAAATAGGGACAAGCAGCAGCGATAAAGAACAGAAGGTGCTTCCAGCATCGCAAGCACTTAGTAGCTTGATAGAGAAGTATTTTCCGGCAGATTCCGTAGTGAAGGAGATTGAGCTGGGGTATTACGGTGAGCTGTTCAACTCGGAAAGTCAGGTAGCTTCGCCGATGTGGCGGTTTATGCTGGAGAACGGCAATGCCTATTATGTGGATGCTATTAGTGCGGACATCATCAGTCCTAAGACAACAGAGTAGAAGGAGTAAGGAAAATGGGGATTTCATTTACAGTACTGTCCAGTGGTTCTACCGGCAATGTAACGGTGGTACGAAACGGGGAGACAACACTTATGATTGACGCAGGTTTTAGTGCCAAGCGGATCGATGAGCTGTTGGCCATGCGTGAACTAACGGGTAATGATATAGACGGGATTCTAGTTACACACGAACATTCCGATCATATCAAGGGACTCGGGGCCATGGCCCGTAAATACGATCTTCCGATTTATGCGAACACCAATACCTGGGGAGCTATCGAGAAGGGAATTGGTAAAATACCGGAGTATAACCGGATGATCATGGAGTCTGGCCAGCACAAGGATTTCGGCAGTATGCGAGTAGAATCCTTTGCGATTTCTCATGATGCAGCGGAGCCAGTGGGTTACAATTTTTATGATGGAAAAGAGAAGTTATGTGTAGCTACAGACCTGGGCTATGTTAGTGATAAGGTAAGAGATGCAATTTCAGATGCAGATGTATTGGTGCTGGAGGCGAATCATGATATCGAATTGCTGAGAATGGGACGTTATCCGTGGAATACGAAACGGCGCATCCTAGGCGACATGGGTCACCTTTCCAATGAGGCAGCTGGAGCTGCGCTTAGCGAAATTCTTACAGGGCGGACCAAACGGACCTATTTGGCGCATTTAAGCCGGGATCACAATATGATGGATTTGGCAAAAATGTCGGTACGCGGCGCAATGGAGGATCGGGGCTGTTTTTTCAAAGATAGTGAGTTCAGACTGTGTGATACGTATTATGATCAACCTACGCCATGGGATAAGCTGAGCCAGTCATAAGCTGATCAAGTTCAGCGGTCTTGCGATCTAATTCTTGGCGGGAGATTAGGCCTTTTTCAATCATCAATTCGATCATTGCGCTAAAGGTAAGGGTCATGTGGTAGTGTTCATCCTTTAAGTCACCAAGCTTACCGATAAACTCGACTAAATCCATACTTGTTGAAAAAGAACTCATAATTAATCCTCCTTTAATAGTGTGAATCTATAGTGTAATTAGAACTGAAAACTGTAAAAAATTCGCAGGTGTTTTAGCTGAGGAAAATCCCGAATTGCAGGTTGCCTGTGATACAATTAAAAGCGTGATGAGCAAAGCTAAAATTTTAGGGACACTTCTATTTTATTGTAGTCTTTTAAGTTGCAAAATATTCCTAATAGAGAAGATATATTAAAAGATTATCATAATCTAACGATTGATCGAAACTCTTGTGGGGTTAATGGATAAAGTGAAACTTTTTAGTGATATTTGGAGTCTAATGGTTACAGAGGTTTGGTTCGGACGTGGTTGCTATAGGTTCAGGTCTTAACAACAGTGAACGCTTGGCAATAGAAGGGGGAGATTTTCGGTGGGATTGTTTGATGATGATTTCTATTCAACTAAAGTTTCGCGGTCCAGAGGGGATGAAGCATCAAAGGGATCGTTTGCTAACCGTAGACATTCTGTACGCAGATCGCGTAAAGGGCTATCTACCTGGCAAATATCCGCCGTTTGCTCCTTAGTCAGCGCTGTGGTGGCAGTTCTGTTATTCAGTATGTTTACAGGCCAGATGAGTCATGAGACTGCTCAAAAGCCGGTTGTAACAACTGGAAATGTTGCCCCAAGCAGTAGTGATCCATTTGACCGGATTATTCAAGCTGCTGCCACGGTTCGCCCTGCAGTAGTAAGTATTATCAATCATAAAGAAGATAATGAAGAATTAAACATTCTGGATGAGTCCGCACTAGGCTCAGGAGTGATCTATAAAAAGACAGGAAATAAAGCATTTATCATTACCAATAATCATGTCATCGAAGACTCCGGTAATCTCGAGGTAGTTACAGTGAACGGAGAGACCCGTAAGGCAACACTCGTTGGAACGGATAAAGTAAGCGACATTGCGGTACTCTCTATTGATGCCAAAGGAATCGATACCATCGCGCAGCTCGGTGATTCCTCTAAGCTTCGTCTAGGTGAAACGGTCATTGCTATCGGTAATCCGCTAGGACTTGGTGATACATTGACCTCGGGGATTGTTAGCTATACTGAACGGATGGTTCCCGTATCCCTTAATCAGGATGGAGTATATGACTGGGAACAAGAAGTGATACAGACCGATGCGGCGATTAATGAAGGAAATAGTGGCGGCGCGTTAGTGGATCTCGATGGCAAGGTCATTGGAATTAACACGATGAAGATTTCAGACACGGGTGTAGAGGGTCTGGGTTTTGCAATTCCTGCGAATCATGTGATAGATATCGCTAATGAGCTGGCTGAAAAAGGGCATATTGCCCGTTCGTACTTGGGTGTATATTCAGTTGATTTGAACAATCCGTACGTTCCACTAGCAGAAGATCAACGCAATGAATTGAACCTGCCGAACAGTGTTAAGGATGGAGTAGTTGTTCTAGAGGCCGTTGGCCCTGCGAAGGAAGCTGGACTGCAATTCAATGATGTCATTACCAAATTTAATGATCAATCCATCATATCTACCCTTTCTCTTCGCAAGTACTTATATAATCATACGAAGATCGGTGATGATCTGAAAATTACTTACTATCGAAACGGCGAGGCCAAACAGGCAACAGTTAAACTTCTTGAAAAACCACAGGAATAATATGCTGGAAGTCGGTATATAATGATATAGCAGTTACGACAAGTAGAGCGGACTACCCCTTCGATTCCGAGGGGGTACCTTCTTGAAAAAGCGGATAAAAGTAACGTTTTTGGGAAAGCTATTTTTCTAAAACCATGATAATTATGCCAGAAAAAGGATCTATTTAGGGAATAAACACTAAGTGGCAGCCCTTACATTGGAAGGTAATACTTATTAGGGCAAAACCGGATATATTCGGATGCTTGCTTGCCTTTGCTAATCAGGTGTGGTAATATGATATCAATCATACATTTAGTCCCTAATTCTCGCATTGAAAAGGGCTGTCATATTTGGTAATACAACCTTTTTCAATGTGTGAATTTTTTCTTTGTTTGAAGATAAAAAGAACATATTAATTTAAATTTGTGGAGGTAACACACATGCAAACAGGTACAGTTAAATGGTTCAACGCAGAAAAAGGATTCGGATTTATCGAAGTTGAAGGCGGAAGCGACGTATTCGTTCACTTCAGCGCAATCACTGGCGACGGCTTCAAAACTTTGGACGAAGGCCAACGCGTTGAATTCAACGTTGTTCAAGGCAACCGTGGACCACAAGCCGAAAACGTTGTAAAACTGTAATAATAGAAGAAACCGTCCCAGCTTGTGAAAGTTGGGACGGTCTTTTTATATCTAGTTACTCACTATTGACTTACAGGATGGGAGGAACGGCAATGAACTACCGGAAGAAACCTTTGGAAGAAATACCGGAAGAAAATACCGCAATTTGGGCATGTACCAATGAGGGATGCAACGGATGGATGAGGGATAATTTCGCATTTGAACATGCGCCTTCTTGCCGTCTATGTGACTCTCCAATGGTTCGCAGCACGAAGATGCTACCCCAATTGCTTAATTCAAATGGCGATCTCAAATCGCTGAAGAAGGGTATTTCCATCTAACCAATACCTAAATGAGTCAAGCATTTAATAGAACGACGAACCACTCAAGACGGGTAAACCGTCTTATTTTTTTTGCTTTCTTTATGCTAAAATGTGATCTTTGTCACAAATCATTTGAATTTCACCGTTAAATGACTATCTTTATGTGACATTTATCACAAAAAGAAGCTTAAATTTTTGACAGAATATAATTAACGAAAAGGGGAGAAGGAAGGGACAAATATGGATACAGTAATGCTGTCGCGTATACAATTTGCGTCGACGACAATATTCCACTATTTCTTTGTACCGGTATCAATCGGACTAGCGCTCTTGATTGCAATCATGGAGACAATGTACGTTAGAAAAGGTAATGAAGAGTACAAAAAAATGGCGCAGTTCTGGGGAAAGCTATTCCTCATCAATTTTGCAGTAGGGGTAGTTACAGGGATATTGCAGGAATTTCAGTTCGGGATGAACTGGTCCGATTATTCACGTTTTGTGGGTGATGTATTCGGGGCTCCACTTGCAGTTGAGGCATTGGCAGCCTTTTTCCTGGAGTCTACTTTTATTGGGATATGGATATTCGGCTGGGATAAGGTTTCCAAGCGAGTACATTTACTGTCCATCTGGCTGGTAGCATTCGGTACGATGTTATCTGCATTCTGGATTCTAGCGGCTAACTCTTTTATGCAGCATCCTGTGGGTTTTGAGATAAATAATGGACGTGCAGAAATGAATGATTTCTTCGCGCTTATTACGAACGGACAATTGCTGGTTGAATTCCCACATACAGTACTGGCTGCTTATGCAACAGGTGCTTTTCTTGTAACAGGTATTAGTGCTTATAAAATATTGAAGAAACAAGAGGTTTCTTTCTTTAAGAAGTCTTTTCAGATTGCAGCTATCGTAGGGATTATTTCTTCTATTGGTGTAGCTGTTGCTGGTCACGCCCAAGCGCAATATTTGGTTGAAACTCAACCAATGAAAATGGCAGCTTCCGAAGGACTGTGGGGTAAGAGTGGTGACCCGGCACCTTGGACCGTATGGGCAAACATTGATCCAGAGAATCAAATCAGTACTGGAGAATTTCAAATTCCTTATATGCTGAGTTTCCTTTCATACAGTAAATTTTCCGGTGAAGTTAAAGGTATGCTTGAGCTGCAAGCGGAGTATGAGCAAACCTATGGCCCCGGTGACTATATTCCACCTGTACGTACGACATTCTGGAGTTTCCGGATCATGGTTCTAGCAGGAACGTTAATGATTGTATTGGGAATGTACGCTATGTACTTAATGTGGCGCAAAAAAATGGACCGTCCGAACACTTGGTTTATGCGGTTCATGTTATGGGGCTTGTTGCTTCCTCCGATTGCGAATACAGCCGGTTGGGTCATGACCGAATTCGGGCGTCAGCCATGGACGGTATTCGGACTGATGACAACGGAAGACAGTGTGTCGCCTAATATTACAAGTGGTCAAGTTCTGTTCTCCGTGATTTCTTTTACAACGATTTATTTAATTCTAGGATTAGTGTTGGTCGGATTGTTTATTAAAGTGATTAAAAAAGGTCCTTATGCGATGGATAACGATCACGGCGATTCGAATGATCCATATAACGAGGAGGGTTCCCATGATATCTCTTAATGAATTGTGGTTTGTGCTGATTGCAGTTCTGTTTATAGGGTTCTTCTTCCTGGAGGGTTTCGATTTCGGCGTAGGGATGGAAACACAAATTCTCGCTAAAAATGATACAGAGCGCCGTGTTCTGATTAACTCGATCGGACCCTTCTGGGATGGGAATGAGGTATGGCTTATCACAGCTGCGGGTGCAATGTTTGCGGCTTTCCCGGAGTGGTATGCAACGCTGTTTAGTGGATTCTATATTCCTTTTGTATTTGCCTTATTAGCTCTGATAGCGCGTGGTGTCGCTTTTGAATTCAGAGGTAAACGTGATTCATTAGCTTGGAAAAGAACTTGGGATGCCTGTATTTTTATCGGCAGCTTCCTTCCACCATTCCTCTTGGCTGTAGTGTTTGCAAGCTTTATCAAAGGGTTGCCTATTGATGGGGATATGCAAATGTATGCAGGGTTCACAGATATCGTGAATGTGTACACTGTAGTAGCAGGGCTTACTGTTGTCCTTCTGTGCCTAGTGCATGGTCTCATGTTCACAACGCTGCGTACAGTGGGTGATCTACAGGCTCGCGCTCGCAAGTTGGCACAAAAATTGCTGATACCACTCGCAGCTTTATTTACTGCTTTTGTGATTATGACTTATAATATGACGGATATTTTCGAGCAACGTGGAACGGTTCTTATGATTATTGTAGCCCTGGGAGTTATCGCCTTTGTACTGTCCGGTTACTTCATGACGAAGAAGAAGGACGGCTACGCTTTTGGAATGACAGGAGCGGTAATGGCGCTTTCGGTAACTTCTATCTTTGTAGGATTGTTCCCGCGTGTTATGATTAGTTCAATTGATCAAGCTTTTAATTTGACGATCACTAATGCTGCTTCGGGCCATTACTCTTTGAAGGTAATGACGATTGTGGCACTGACCATCCTTCCGTTCGTATTGGGATATCAAATTTGGAGTTACTTTGTCTTTCATAAACGGGTTCACGAGAAGGAGCATCTTGAATACTAATGGATAAAAACTTGCTTGGGTATAAAGGAGTTAAGCCAGTCTTTCTGATTGTAGGCTTCCTTACCCTGGTGCAAAGCTTGTCCATACTTCTGCTGGCTAAATCGCTGGCAGAAGTCATCTCTGCGCTATTTGCGGGAGAACCTCTGAAGGAACAATGGGGCACTGCGCTATTGTTCCTTCTTGCATTTCTTGTGCGCCATGCTTGTGCTATGCTGATGAGCCGTGTCTCTTACCGCTTCGCGGAAGCAACGGGCAGCACTATGCGGAGGGAAATGATGGACAAGCTCTTCCAGCTTGGCCCTAGAATGGTGGGCGGGCGTGGAACCGGGGATCTTGTTACACTAGTGCTGGAAGGCGTAACTAAATTCCGCACGTATCTAGAAGCAATCATTCCTAGAATGGTAGGGATGTCTGTTACACCGGTCTTGGTGCTTATTTACGTTTTTACGATGGACACTACGAGCGGGATTATTCTTACGGTAACTATGCCGATTATTATTGTTTTTATGATTTTGATTGGGATGACGGCCCGTAAGCAAATGGATCGGCAGTTGAAATCATATCGCACATTATCTAATCATTTTGTAGACTCACTACGTGGGCTAGAAACATTAAAATTTCTAGGACGAAGTCGTAGTCATAGCGACAGCATTGCTACGGTCAGCGATCGTTATCGCTCGGCGACCATGCGTACGCTGCGAGTGGCCTTTTTGTCATCGTTCGCCCTGGATTTCTTCACTATGCTGTCTGTAGCATCTGTAGCGGTAAGCCTCGGTTTACGGCTTGTAAATGAACAGATGACATTGGTTACGGGCTTAACGATTCTAATCTTGGCTCCGGAATATTTCCTGCCTGTCAGATTGGTGGGTTCAGATTTCCATGCTACTTTGGATGGGAAAGAAGCCGCTGAAGCAATGAAGAGCATTATAGATCAAGATGAGGTGAAGGCTGAAGTAATCGGCCCTAACGGTAATCTATCTGTCGGTTCTGCAGCAAAAACATCGGAACAAATATTCACTTGGCATGAGAATAGCGTGCTCACATTAAATGACGTTAGCGTGAAGTATGAGGAAGCAGGGCTTTCTTCGCTGGAAGCGCTGAACCTGCAATTTAAAGGAGCTAGCAAAATTGGGATTATCGGAGAGAGCGGGGCCGGTAAATCTACTTTAGTGGATATATTAGGGGGCTTCTTACACCCTACCTCAGGAAGTATCACGGTTAACAGTACAACGGTTAGTGCATTAACGGATGAGGCTTGGCGAAAACAGACCTCATATATCCCGCAGCGTCCGTATATTTTTAGCGGCACGTTAGCGGATAATATATGTTTTTATTACCCTGAGGCTTCTATGGAAGCTGTTGCCGAGGCAGTGAAAGCTACTGGTTTATCGGGGCTGGTGGATACTCTTCCGCATGGTTTAGATGAGATGATTGGTGGCGGCGGCCGTTCGTTCAGCGGTGGCCAGGAGCAACGGGTGGCATTAGCCCGGGCACTGCTTAGCAGCCGTCCAATTATGCTTCTAGATGAGCCAACGGCACATCTGGATATTGAAACGGAATATGAGCTGAAGGAGACGATGGTGCCTCTTTTTGAAGGAAAGCTGGTCTTTCTGGCTACCCATCGCCTACACTGGATGCTAGATATGGACATTATTGTAGTAATGAAGCAAGGCCAAGTGGCAGAAATCGGTACCCATCAGGAGTTACTTGCCCGCAAGGGTGCGTATTATGAGTTGATTGGGTCGCAATTGGAGGGAATCCATTGAAACGTGAAGGATGGTTTGCTCCCTATGTATCGTCGTATTTTTGGCGGTTTGTACTAATTATTGTGCTTGGGGCGTTGACGATTTTTACAGCCTCTTCATTGATGTATACTTCAGGATTTCTGATCTCAAAAGCGTCTACACCGGTCGAAAATATCCTGATGATCTACGTGCCGATTGTTGGTGTACGTACGTTCGGAACAAGCCGAGCAGTCATTCACTACGTGGAACGGCTGATTGGGCATGACACCATTTTACGGATTCTTTCTAAAATGCGTGTGCGCCTGTACAATATTTTGGAGCCACAGGCCTTGTTCCTGTCTTCGCGTTTCCGTACTGGGGATATTCTCGGGATGTTAGCTGATGACATCGAATATTTGCAAAATGTATATCTGAGAACTGTATTTCCAAGTGTTATTGCTTTATTGATATACGGGGTTGCAGTGATTGCGTTGGGCACCTTTGATATCGGTTTTGCGTTATTAATGGCTTTGTATATTTTGGTGTTGGTCGTGGTATTGCCGCTTATCTCTTTGTTGTTCACCCAGAAACGTCAACGTGAAGTGAAGGTAGAGCGTAATCGCCTCTATCAAAAGCTGACTGACGCCGTTCTCGGTATGGGCGATTGGGTCATTAGTGGACGGCAAAGCCAGTTCGTGGAGACCTATGAAGCAGATGAGAAAAAAGTAGCCAAAACGGATGCAGCGCTGCGCAGCTGGGCGCGTCTACGTGCGTTCATCGGGCAAGCAGTTGTTGGAGTTGGCGTGCTTTCAATGTTATATTGGGCCGCCGGGGAGTATGCGGATGGTGCTATTGCAGGTACGTTGATTGCGGCGTTTGTATTGGTTGTTTTTCCTGTGGCAGATGCTTTTTTGCCAGTATCCGAAGCTGTGGAGAAAATCCCGCAGTACCGTAACTCGCTGGAGCGGTTGTCTGGAGTGGTTGGAGAAGAGCAGAATATAGTTTCCGAACAGGCATCTGTAGTCGATGTTCTACCTCAGGCCATAAAAAGTGCTCATATCCAGCTCGAAAATGTGGGTTACCGCTATGGATCAGAGGATAACTGGTCGGTTCGTGATCTCAGCCTCGACATCCCACAAGGCAAAAAAATTGCCATCATCGGCCGTAGTGGGGCAGGGAAATCGACGTTGTTAAAGGCTATTCAAGGGGTTATCCAACCTTCTGCAGGTTCGGCTATGATTAATGGAATCGCGGCGGCTGCCTATGGCGATAATATTCCTTCTATTATTGCGGTGCTAAATCAAAGCCCACACTTATTTGATACTACGGTAGCGAACAATATTCGCATGGGTGATCCGAAGGCTTCCGAACAAGCGATTAAAGAAGCTGGCGCATTAGCCAAAATGGATACGCTGATCTCCTCGTTACCAGAGGGATACAATACCTTTGTCCGTGAAGCGGGGCAACGTTTCTCCGGTGGAGAGCGTCAGCGGATAGCGTTAGCGCGTATTTTGCTGCAAAATACACCTGTCGTCATTCTTGACGAACCGACCGTAGGGCTGGACCCAAGCACGGAACGTAATCTTTTGCAGACGATGTTTGAAGCTATGGACGGTAAATCTCTGATCTGGGTAACGCATCATTTGGTTGGTGCGGAGCAGATGGATGAAGTGATTTTTATGGAAAATGGCTCGGTAGAAATGCGTGGAACCCATGCGGAGCTGATGGAAAAAGAACCACGTTACCGCAGATTGTATGAGCTGGATCGTCCAGTGGAGTTTCTAGTGTAAGATGGAGAGTTTGTAGATAACATTTATAGAAATTAGAGAGATATTAGTGAAGAGATTCCTTTTGCCCGTTTGGGGTGAGAGGAATCTTTTTTTTCGGTAGGGCAAGAATATAGACAATGGATGAACAGATTGCTGGAATGGATAGATAGGAGTTCCATTTTCGTGGGAAGTATGGTAGAACAATAGAAGGAGTATAGGCCGCAGCGGCACAGAAAGGGATGCTTGGTTGAATGTATGTAGTATGTAAAGAACATGTAGAGTTAGCCATCGACAAATTTGTGGACGAGTATGAGGATGCACCTGATATTGTGGACTTGAAGGAGACCGAGTTCTCGGACTGGGACCCGCCGGCCAAATGTGCGGAATGTGAGAAGAATGCGGAATATTTAGTGGTCTAAAGGACTGTTAAAATTTATTAAAAACACCTTGCAGTCCCGGAAATGGGCCGCAGGGTGTTTTTTTGCATGAAATAATATATGTGTTAGCCGATTAGGTCTTATGCATCTGCTGCATCTACTATGTCGGTCAGCGAGCTACTTCGGTTGCCTCGGCGGTAGAGAATAGCTGAGATGATGGCGATCAATGCTGCAATAGAGAGTCCCCAGTAGATATTGGAGTAGGCTGCAGAAAGCGGCAGTCCGCGCTGCCATTCTAGTGCGCTTGCGGCCATAGCCACGCTGAAGGCGCCGCTGAAGAATTGCAGCAGCTGGAACAGGCCCATCCCGGAGCCAATTTGTGAAGAAGGCAGAATCCGAGAAATTTCATTGGATACACTACTGGACAGTGTCGTGAAGGCCAGACTCATAATCATATAGATGAACATGACGGCAATCCATGACCGCCCAGCAAAGAAAGCGAATAGGATGGTAGCGGTCAATACGAGCAATGGTGCAAAACGCAAAATCCCCGCATTGCCATAACGGTCAATGATTCGCCCGACGGAGCGGGAGACAAAGATGGCGAGCAGCGAACCCGGAAAGATCACAAGCCCGGCATGGCTTGCGCTGAAGCCGAAACGGTGAGTCAGAATCTGCGGCAGCAGGAATAACGTGGCAAAGCTGCATAGGTAGGAGGCAACTCCGATCAGAGCCAACACGAGATATGAGCGGTTACGGAAAAGCTCCGGCATCACGAATGGATCAGGTGTGCTGCGGATACGGCCAACAAATAAAGCAATGGCGACAATTCCGGCGATCAAGGCAATCCACAACCCGCTGGTCAGGAACAGCAGCAGCCCGGTCGTGCCGACGCCCAAGAACAGCCCGCCAAGCACATCAAAGGAGCCACGGGTGGGTACTTCTTTGGGCAGCAGGATAAGGAACAGCGGCACTAGAAGCAGAATAGCTGCCGTTACAGAGAATAGCCAAATCCAGCCGAGATATTCGACGATGGCTCCGCCCGCGACCGGCCCAAGCCCTAGACCCAGCGAGACGGCTGACATAATTGTCGCCATTGCTTTGCCGCGGCGGGCTTGCGGGATATAGCGGGTAAACAGGACAAGCGACAAGGACATTACTGCGCCCGCGCCTGAGGCCTGGAGAATGCGTACGATAAGCAGGAAGATAAAGTTAGTGCTGAAAAAGCCGGCAACAGCCGCGAGGCCCAGCGTCAACAAGCCTATAACCAACAGACGGCGAATCGGCAGAAAATCAGAAAGCCGGCTGTACGTGATTGAGGCAATCGAGAACATAATGGAATACCCGGTGACAATCCAAGAAGCGGACGCAGCCGTAATCCCGAAGGCTTCGGTCACATCAGGCAGCGCCAGATTGAACATAGCCGTATTCATGATGACGAGAACCACAGCGACACTGAACAGCAGGGTCAGCAGGCCTTCTCGTGGAAGAGGCGCTTCCGGAACGGAGGCTTCATGATCCGCATTCGCGGAGAGGTTATTTACAGAAGTCATGTGCGAAGCACTCCTTTTATTATTGTTTAATAGTTCGATTACTTACGAACAATTGAAATATAGCATGCGTTGATATAAAATGCAATTAGGAACACCAATATTTTTTTCGCATTCATCGTACGACAAAAGGGGATAATCATCCGTGAAAATACTATTTCATCCGGACCGCAAGGACATTCAGCTTGCCTCCGTATTGTATGCACTCAGCGATCCGATTCGCTTACATATCGTATCGGATATTCACTTAAATGGAGAACAGGCTTGCAACGGCTTCAACGTCCCGATCGCAAAATCCACTATGTCTCACCATGCCCGTACTTTGCGCGAGTCAGGAGTTGTTTTTACACGAGTTCAAGGAACACAGCGCATGTTGTCCCTGCGGACTGAGGATCTTAATGCACGTTTCCCAGGCTTGCTGGACTCTATATTGAGCGCTTATGAAGCTGGGGGGAAACCGGATTTAGTGATGGAGGAGCAGGAAGAAAGTAAGTAGGGATGGATTGAACCTGCTGAGGACGAGGAATACATGAAATTCTAGATTCAGGCAATCTAGGAATACGTGGGATCAGGAGATCCATAGATTGCATGAAAAATAGGACATTTAGGGACTGCGCAAGAGTAGGCCGTTTTAATTGTCGTTTCTTTTCCACCAAATATGTGATAGAACAGAAGGTACTTACTAAAACTACAAGGGACGCCCAGTGCGCGTCCTTTTGCTATTTCTATAGAGGATTATGACAGGAGGCACTTATGCTTATTCAAATTATTGGCGTAGGAAAATTGAAGGAAAAGTACTTGATCGATGGCATCGCGGAGTATGCAAAACGGCTGACACCATACCTGAAGTTTCAGGTCATTGAGGTGGCAGATGAAAAAGCACCCGATTCTCTAAGCGAAGCAGAGGTTGTGCAGGTAAAGGGACGCGAGGGCGAACGCATCCTCGCGCAGATTAAGAGCGAGGCGCATGTCATTGCGCTCGCGATCGACGGCAAGCTGTGGAGCTCGGAAGAGCTTGCCGCAGAAATTGACCGGCTCGGCACCTACGGGACGAGCCATGTCGTGTTCGTCATCGGAGGGAGCCACGGGCTCTCCGACGAGGTCATGCGCCGCGCGCAGCAACGCATGAGCTTCGGGCGCATGACGCTGCCTCATCAGCTCATGCGCCTGGTGCTGGTGGAGCAGCTGTATCGCGCGGTGAAGATCAATCGCGGTGAACCGTATCACAAATAGTGGTAAAGCGGAGAACAGAACTCAATATTAGTTTAAATGACTTGAACTGCACAGCATAACGGTTAAAGCCAATACAATTGAAATAACAAAAATGTAAAAAGAGCCTCCACTTCGATTTTAGTGGAGGCTCTTTTAAGGCTGCTAATCAATGCGCCAGATGCTCGCTCATACTTATGTAAAATAAAATGTTAGCTACTTGGCAATGATAGGCACCCATAATTCCTGCTCAGTTTTGGCTTCAGGAGCCAAATAATTCTCTATACAAGGATGATTTGCAAGCTAATATCCGAATTTAGGAAGACATTTTGTATATAAGCGCTACCAATAATTAACGTTATCGTTGGGGAAAACTGCAAATACAGATGGATGAAGAATTAGTTCTTCCATATCGTTCGGTATATTACCGTCATATCTAGACCCCATGAGGAGTGCAGAGTTTATGGTTACCTCAGCTGAGAGCGATATTCAGGATATTGTAGGTATGCTTCGTGACGCTAATGATGAGAAGATACGCGTGGCAAAAAATGTACTTAAAGAATTATTATGAGATACGTCCCTTAGAGCAAATGAGGTCATTTAAAACAAGCGCACAAGCCATTGACTTGTGCGTTTTGCTGCAGCTTAAGTATATTTCTTATTTTATGATTAATGGAAATAGTCTGAAGTTTGAGGCGTAACAAAAAATATCTTTAATAAAGAAATGTCGCTTTAACTAGCGTACAATTTATGGGTCATAGGAGGAAAAAATGTCTGAATTATTAGCTCCAGCAGGAAATATGGAAGCTTTAAAAGCTGCAATATCTAATGGTTGTGATGCAATATACTTAGGAATGCAAAAATTTGGTGCACGTGCATATTCGTCTAATTTTGATTTAGAAACGTTAAAAGAGGCTGTTACGTATGCGCACCTGAGGAACGTTAAAATCTATGTTGCCATGAATACCATCGTTTTCGAAAACGAAGTTGAAGAGATGAAAGTGCAGATACAGGAATTAAATGAAATCGGTGTTGATGGCATTATCGTCCAGGACCTGATTGCTTTTGATTATATCGTTAAAAACTTTGTTGATATGGAAGCACATTGTTCAACTCAAATGGGAATAGACGATCTAGATGGAACTTTATTATTTAAAGAACTTGGTGCTAAAAGAGTTGTTCTGTCCCGTGAGGTCAAGATTGAAAAAGTAAAAGAGATTAAAAGAATAGCTGAAATCCCTTTAGAAATTTTCGTTCACGGTGCTTTATGTGTATCTTATTCGGGAAATTGTCTAATGTCAGGATTGCTCGGCAATCGATGCGCAAATCGCGGAAGATGTGTGGGTTCATGCCGTAAGGAGTATGAACTAATCGATAAGACAACAGATACATCTTTAGGGAAAAGCTATATTCTATCTACTAAGGACTTAAACACCATCGATTATATCCATGATTTAAAAGAAATCGATTCTTTAAAAATAGAAGGCCGAATGAAGGCGCCTACGTATGTTGCTAATGTTGTATCCAAATACCGCAAGGCCTTAGATCATAAAATAACCGAAGAAGACAAAGAAAATCTGAAAAAAACATTCAATAGAACATTTACTAAAGGGTATTTGTTTCACGAAGACAGGAGAAATATTACAAACATCTTAAAACCTAATAACTTTGGTTATGAAATTGGAACAATCAGCGGGATTGTTAAAGACATGTATGAAATAACACTTACACGTCCTTTAAATCAGAACGATACCATTCGAATCAGTCACAACAATGAAGATGTTAATTTAACGGTTGCCAAACTGTACGATAAAGATGGCGAATTAATCAACAAAGCAGAGGATGTCTGCTATATCAAAATCAAAGAAAAGATGTCTAAGGGAGATTTAGTATATAAAACGAAGGATTATTTCTATAACAAAGAATTAGAAGCATCACTGGAAAAAGAATTTAAGCGGTTTGACCTCGATATTAGAGTATATGCATGTCCAGATTCAAAGCTTTTCATAGATGCGGAAGGCTTAGGCTTTAATTATTCCTATGAAAGCGAGGAAATACTGGGCGAAGCCATTAATAATCCAACAACAAAAGACCAGGTAATCAAGCAATTCTCAAGATTAAATGATACGATATTCGAACTTAATCATGTCGAGTATGAGGAATGCAATGCATTTATTCCAGCTAAACTGTTAAATGCAGCAAGAAGAGATATTGTACTGGGCTTGTATGACTTAAAGCTTAACAGCCAGCAGAAAAGAACCAAGGCTTTGGAAGCAAAAGAAAAAATAAGCTTTGCCCCTGGAAAACCATACCTTACGGCCTCTGTAACGACTAAGGAACAGTACGATGCTTGCGTGAGCTGTGGAATTAAGGAAATCTATTACGAAAATGTGGTTAGAAGAAATCAGAATGATTATAAGGAACAAGAAGGACAGCTACTAATTGGAGGATATGGGGGGATTAATCACTATAGAGAAACAAACCCGTTTGTTACGGACTATTCTCTAAATGTTATTAATGCCACTAGTTGCTATGAATTATATAAATTAGGTGCAAAGCGAGTCACTTTATCTTATGAATTGAATAAGGGCCAAATTGAAGATTTAATGAATGCCTATGTTAAAGAAAATGACGGCTATCCTTCACTGGAAATGATTGTATATGGCAGGGCTCCTTTGATGTTTACGAAATATTGTCCGATGAAAAAAATGAATCAATGCAGAATTTGCAAAACGAAGAGCTATGAGTTAAAAGATGAGCACGGAACGTTCCCTATCATTTCCCATGATGATTGTACAACGACTCTCCTTAACGGGAAGACGCTTAATCTTTTAGATGAGCTACAAGATATCCAAGGAATTGAGGCGCTCAGATTAAACTTCACAGTTGAATCAAAAGAGCAGGTTGTGAAAGTCATTCATATGGCGTCAGGCAAATTAAATGGCTCTATGAATAATGCTGTCTTTAATCAGGAAACAGACACAAGAGGACATTTTAATAAAGAGATTGTGTAGTCGTTGAATTCATTAAATGTTCTAAAATCAATCATAAGGATGAACTTCAGATGAAAATATTATTAGTTGAAGATGATAAGACGATCGCGTCGGGACTGGAATATTCGCTGCAGCAAGAGGTTTATTGGACTGTTCTCTGCCATAATGCCGCTTCAGCCCGAAAGGTGCTCGCCGAAGACATCGATCAGTTCACTATTACGAGCTAGAGAAGCTGTCCATCTATTTACGGGAGATTAGCAGCGGCCAGGCCTCCCTTGACCCTCGCGATAATCAAGAAGGTGAGCTTAGCATCTTAAAGAATGATATTTACAAGGTGACACGCATGCTCTCCGAGCATCGTTCTCTATTGCAGCAGGATAAGCTTCAACTGACCGATGCCATCTCCGATATTTCACATCAACTCAAAACACCGATCACCTCTATGACAGTCATGGCAGATCTGTTAAGCGCCCCTGATCTGCCTCCACTCAAAAGAACGAAGTTCACCCATCATATTCGCATTCAACTTGAACGGATCGATTGGCTTGTTTCATCTTTATTAAAGCTAGCGAAAATGGATGCGGGAACTATCCCGTTCAAAAAAGATCGAATACACATGAAAACCCTAATCCAAAATGCACTGGATCCGGTTATGATTCCGATGGATATTAAGGGACAGACCGTTTCCATCACAGGGGATGACAACGTCTCTTTTGACGGCGATTTCCATTGGACTGCTGAAGCGGTTATCAATATTTTGAAGAATGGAGTGGAGCATACACCTGAGGGCGGTGCGATTACCATCACATTTTCCGACAACGTGCTATTTACGGAAATCGTTATTGCTGACAACGGAGAGGGCATTCCGAAAGAGGATTTGCCTTATATATTCAAACGTTTTTATAAAGGGAAGAATGCTAATGAAGGAAGCATCGGTATAGGGCTTGCGATGGCTCACAGCATCATTGCAAGCCAGAACGGCGTGATTGATGTAACGAGCGACAGCGGGACTGGTACAGAGTTTCGGATCAAATTTTATAAGCATGTGATTTAACAGCACTCCATAAGTGACTAAACTGTCACCTCCAATGTCACTGTAAAGTCATTTTGGACAGATAAAATGATATTCATCAGATGAACGATGGAGGTACAACCATGCAAATGAAGCAGCAGCGCAAGATTACTTTTTTTATCACCATAGGCTACACCCTGATTATTCTTTATTTTATGTTTTTTGCTTTCGGCAGAGCGGATAAGGTAGATCTAACCAGTCAGTACACCTTTATTTTTTTGCCGGACGATTTTTTTAGGGTGCCGGGTCTTTCCGATCTTCTACATCCGACACTGATGGACTTGGTGGGTATTGGAAACATTGCAGCCTTCATACCTTTTGGCATACTGTTTCCGTTGTTATACCGCACCAGCTTTGTTCGCTTCATGACAGGGTTTATCCTGTCCATTCTTGTGGTGGAGACCATCCAGGCACTAACATTCCTCGGCAGCTTTGACACGAACGACGTCATAAAGAACTCATTGGGCGCTGCTATTGGATTCGGGGCGTACAAGATTGGCTTCCGTACAAAAAACTACTGGAGAAATATCACTGCTACGGGAATTGCCAGTGCTGTCTTAATGCTCGGCGTGTGGGGGGTCTTAGGAGTAGCTGATCAAGTGTTCACCAAAGAGTTGGCCCCTTTTGTAGCGATAAACGAATGGGAAGATAGTACCGGAAATCGATTAACGGGAACCAAACAGAACAGTCTTAAGATTGGCGGTCAAGACGTGACACCCCAATATAATGTGTATGGCATCGAAGGTAAAAAGAAGGAAACATATACGTATTCGCTAGGTAATAAGGGAGATCTGTATCTTAGCTTGAATTATGGAATTCCTGATCATAAGGATTTTCAGGGCAGCATTAAGGTTACCGTTGACGGGCATGAGCTCCTGTCTGTATCTGCAGAAGATCAGCTCCATGAGCCGGATATGAGGATCCTTTATCTCACCGGGGCTAATGAGCTTAAGATAACCATTGAGGGGAATGAAACCCTTTGGGATGTTGGATATAGAGAGATGGTATATACCTGGAATTGAGCATCTAGGGAAGGAGGGATGACAATGGAGATTTTAACAATTGAAAATTTGTCCGAAATATACGGCACAGGCGAATCGGCGGTGAAGGCGCTTGATGATGTTTCCTTTTCGGTCCAAAAAGGTGAATTCGTCGCAATTATCGGACCTTCCGGATCGGGGAAATCGACACTCCTTCATATGCTGGGCGGTGTGGATCGACCGACTGGCGGGAAAGTGTATGTTCAGGATACGGATACGTATACCTTGGACGAAACGCAGCTGGCCATCTTCAGACGCAGGCAAATCGGGCTGATCTACCAGTTTTTCAATCTGATTCCCGTCCTGACGGTGGAAGAGAATATTACGCTGCCGCTCTTGCTGGATCAACAAAAGGTAGATCAAAAGCAATTGGCTGATCTTGTGAATACGTTGAATTTGCAGCATCGATTAAACCATCTGCCGAATCAGCTATCCGGTGGACAGCAGCAGCGTGTCTCGATTGGCAGGGCGATCATCGGCAATCCTGCGATCATGCTGGCCGACGAACCCACCGGGAATCTGGACAGCAGGAATAGCATTGAGATCGTCGTTTTATTGAAAATGCTGAATAAGACCTATCATCAGACACTGATCGTAATCACGCATGACGAACGGATCGCCCTGCAAGCCGACAGAATCATTTCGATTGAAGATGGGAGGATTGCCAAAAACGAGGTGATAAGGCGATGAATATTGTCAATACATTAACCATCCGGCATCTGAAGCAGAACAAGAGACGAACACTTGTGACTATTTTTGGCGTAATTATTTCGGTATCCATGATGACCGCTGTCATTACGCTTATTTTTTCCTTTGCGGATTTAATGATCAGACAAACTATCACAGATACAGGGGAGTGGCATATTCAGTATCAAGATATAACCAAGAAACAGCTTGCGGCGATACAGGGCGATGATGCAACCAAAACGGTTGCAATCACAAGAGACCTTGGGTATGCCCCATTAGAAGGGGGACAAAATTCCAATAAGCCGTACTTGTTCATTAAGGAATATGATGTGCAAGGGTTCACACAATTTCAGATTGAAATAAGCAAGGGGCGCCTTCCGCACACGGACAAGGAGGTTGTGATCTCCGAGTCTGTTGCAACAAATGGCAAAGTGAAGTACGAAATCGGCGACCGTCTAACGCTTCGCGTCGGCGACCGATTCGAACAAGGGGGCGATCATCCCCTGGATCAGACGGAACCGCTGCGCAGGAAAGACGGCACATTAACCGAGACATTACAGCATAGCATAATTAGGGATTATACGGTGGTAGGCTTCATTAAACATCCGGTGTCGGAAACGGCTTGGGCCCCGGCTTATACGATCATTAGCTATGTCGATGATCATATCATCGGGGGGGACGATCGGGTCGATGCGTCGGTGGTCTTGCAGCGGGTCAATCCGTTCTTGTTCGCACATGCGGAGAAGCTGGCTGAGAAAAACCAAATTGACACTGTCCAATATAATGACGATTTGCTTCGTTATTATGGCTTGTCCAGCAGCGGGGCCTCATCCAGCATGATGTTCTCATTATCGGCAATCATTATAGGGACTATTATAATTGGCTCGGTTGGACTCATCTATAACGCTTTTGCGATATCCGTCTCGGAACGTTCCCGCCATTTAGGGATGCTCGCGAGCGTGGGGGCGACGAAAAGGCAGAAGCGAAATTCCGTATTTTTTGAAGGTATCGTCATTGGTTTGATCAGCATTCCCATTGGCATCTTATGCGGTCTTGCCGGAATCGGAATCGCCTTTTCGTTCATGAACACAATGATTGAAGGGGCATTATGGACTAGTGAAAAGCTGAGGCTTATCGTCACGCCGTTATTGCTCTTGATTACTTGTCTTGTTTCGATGCTGACGATTTTCGTTTCGGCGTATCTCCCGGCGGTTAAAGCATCCAGGGTATCTCCCGTGGACGCGATTCGCCAAACCACTGACGTAAAGCTTACGGCCAAAGCAGTGAAGACGTCGAAGATCATTCGTAAGCTCTTTGGAATCGAAGCAGAAATCGGGCTGAAAAACTTAAAAAGGAACAAACGAAGACATCATGTTATTCTTTTTTCGCTTGTCATCAGCATCGTTTTGTTTTTGACGATATCGTTTTTCACGACTGGCCTGACACAATCTCTGGCATTGTCGCTGGAAGGCATCAATTACGATATTGAAGTGTCGTCCAGTAATGGCGAAAGACTAGATGACCGGTTGATGCAATCGCTTGTATCTCTTGTTGGCGTCACGGAATACAACGTGAGTCATGAGTTAGTCGGGATCGCTTGGGTCGATGCAGCAAGCATCGCCGACGAGTTGCAAGAGAAGGTTAAGCAGGATAAGAGTATGCTGCAAGACGGGAAATACCCTTACGAAATTAAGCTATATGCAATGAATGATTCGAGCCTGCAAGCCTATGCCAGAGCGGTTGGCGCAGATTACGAACAGCTTACGGATCTGGATCATCCCGCCGCAATCGTGATGGATACGATTCATTACAAAGATATAGATACGGGGAAATATATTCAGACGAAGTCCATATATGCGAATATCGGACAACATATCGAGCTAACGAGTTTTATTAAAGCGAGCGGGGAAGAAACGAAGGCAAATAAAGTGATATTTGCCGCATTGACGGATAAGGCACCGATGGGGATGAGCCCGGTAGGCGTAGGCGGGTTAAATATGATCGTGTCGGAACGCGTCATGAATCGGCTGGCAGACGGCGAGGAGCTGGCTAACGCTTCGATGTACCTCCATTTGAAAAGCACGGAACCGGTGAAAACGCAGCAGGAAATTGAAGCGATGAATGAGACCAATCTGAATGTCTACAATGTATATCAATTCAGAATAAGAGAAGAACAACAGATTCTGCTGATGAAGGTCTTTTCTTACGGTTTTATCGTATTAATCTCTGCGATTTCTGTTGCGAACATCTTTAATACGATCTCAACAGGGCTGGCTCTTCGCAAACGGGAATTCGCGATGCTGAAATCCGTAGGCGCGACGCCAAAGGGGTTTGCAAAAATGCTGAACTATGAGAGTGTTTTTTATGGGGTCAAGTCGCTCTTGTATGGGCTTCCTGTCAGTTTCGCCGTGATGGTTCTGATCTATAAAGCATTTGCGAACAAATTCAGCTATGGGTTCACCCTGCCCTGGATGAGCATTCTGTCTGTCATTGTGTGTGTATTTGTCATTGTCAGCTCTGCGGTTGTTTATTCCGGAGCTAAAGTAAAAAAGGAGAATATTATTGATGCATTAAAGCAAGAGAGTATATGATTCACTTACTTCACCCAGAGGAGGAGACGTTACCCGACGTCACACACAATCATGCGAGTTGACCGATTGCTCTCCATGCTGCTTATCATCTCCGGTAAAGGTACGGTAACGGGCAAGGAGCTTGCCGAGCATTTCGAGGTATCCTTGCGGACGATCTACCGGGATATCGAAAAATTAGGAGAAGCCGGCATACCGGTTGCCTCGTCCAGCGGCAAGGGCGGAGGATACTATATTATGGACAGCTATAATATAAGCGGCCTCTTTTTAAACCGGGATGAAGCTCATACGTTTGTAGCTGTAATGAAGAATTTACATGGCTTGTTTGGCAGGAACGAAGCTTTTAATGACATTATGCTAAAGGTTGAGCATACCTATAAGCGGGAGCCCGAGAAGCACAAACTGACTCTGGATATGTCCCATTTCAGCATGGAGCAGGAAATTAAAGAATACATTGGGATCATAAGCAAGGCCATCACGGATAACAGGCTGCTGGTGTTCGACTATATCAACAGGGATATGGAATACCTGGAGCGAACGGTAGAGCCAAGCTGGATTGACTTTCGCCATGGAGATTGGTATGTGATAGGCTTTTGCCGGGTCAGAGGGGACTACCGCAGATTCAAGCTCGTGCGGATCAAGCAACTGAAGCAGGGACCGCCTTTTGTAAAAAGAGAGCTGCCCGATGACCGAATCGCCGAGGTCATTGAGCACAGCTATTCGCAGCGGGACATACAGGTTGTGCTCAGATTCACTTCACGAATTGGTGCGCAGCTTCCCGAGTATTTTCAGAAAGAGAAGATTAGCCGGGGTGAAGATGGTTTCTATCTCGTTTCGGATACATTTCCTTATGAGGAGGGCCTGCTGAAATTCATTCTAAGCTTCGGCAAGGAGTGCGAGCTGCTGGAGCCTCGTGAATTACGGGCGGAGCTGCAGCAATATATGCAAAATATGATTCTATCCTACAATGACTGACGCCCTGGTGTCAGTCATTGTGTTCTATAGTAGGGATATCGGCGGGAGAAATCCATAACGCCCGCTATAACTAGGCTAGGAGTGAACCGACTAAATGAAAGCCAGTATTTTGGACGATGATTTCAATGAATGGGGTACGGAGGACACACGAACAGAACTGATACGGAAGCTGCAAAGATTGGAGGAGGAACGCTATATCCTGCGTGAGGGAGAAAGGTTACAAGACTTTACCAATCTGATGCTGCGGCATATTGGCGATCCGGAATCGGAGCTCCGTGAGCAGATCTATTCCACTTTTCACATATGGCTGAAGCGCGATAATAAGTTCTCATGTGCGGAAATGCAGCATCTTTTGGCTGTCCTGATGGATGACCGGCATCTGTTCTATCAGATTGGAAGCGAAGATGACCATAGCGTACTCACCAGGGCGTTTGCGGTTCTGCCTATCGTTCTTATTGTACAGCGGCACAGGAATAATTCATTCTTGACTCCGGATGAGTTCCAGCATCTAAAGCATTCGCTGCTTCGCTACTACCAGGAGGAGAAGGACCTGCGCGGTTATCTGGCAGTTGAAGGCTGGGCGCATGCCGCGGCTCACGGGGCAGATGCCCTCGAGGAGCTGATCCGCTGTCCGGAAAGCGATAATGCAGTGCAGCGCGAGGTGCTGGGGGCGATTAAAGGGATGCTGCATAACGGTGTCCGGATATTTGACGAGGAGGAAGACGAGCGCATGGCCAGCATTGTGGATACGATGATTAGCGAAGCACTGCTTCCGCAGCAGGAGATTGCCGACTGGATTCATAGCTTGTCGCTGTGTACGGAATGGCCGGATACGCGCGCGCCGAGAATTGCCAGAGTAAACGGGAAAAATTTTGTGCGCAGCCTATATTTTAGAACGAGGGCCCACAATGACGGGAATAATCTTATTCTTAACGGCGCCATGCTGACGGCTGAAGCTAAATTGAACCACTTTAAAGAGGCTAATTAATACATATGGAGGTAATTAAGTTTGAGTACTTACTACTATTTCAGTTGGTTTAATCATTTTTTTCCAGAGAAGCTGGTCCATTGTTTGCATGAGGATATACAAGACAGACAATCGCTTGTTATGATTAGCGCTGACCCGTCTGGTTACACAGAAGAGCCAATTAACTTTGATGATATCTCTGAATGGACATGGCTGAATCAGGCTAACATTATTTTTGATGAATATCATTTCATTGATTACCGCATGCAGAAGGAGGATGCCCAGAGGTTCATTCAGAACGCTTCTGTCATTTTTTTATGCGGCGGGTATCCTGTTTTGCAGAAGGATTTTTTGGCGGATTATGAATTATCGGATGTTATTAAAAATAGCGATGCCGTTATACTGGGTGCCAGCGCCGGTGCGCTAAACATGTCTGCTCAATGGTTAAGCTTGAATGACACTGGTCATGAAGTTGAAACAAGTACGATTTATGAGGGGATTGGCTTTGATCATTTTGCCTATGAATCCCATTCTAAGCGTGGCTACACCACGTTTGTTCAAGGCTATCTGTTCCCCTTGTCTGAAGAGATCGATGTTTATGCGGCAGAACAGGAGAGCGCTATACGTGTAAAGGACGGCAAAATCGAAACAATGGGTCCTTTATATTTAATTTCCCGCTCAAAGATTCAAAAATTGGTTGAAACGCTCTAACTAGGGAGAGGGGCTACCGAAATGAAACGCTCAAATAATAATTAGTCACCTCTCAATATGGACCTGTATCCAGAGTATTCCGGTAAGCGGCGAAGAGATAAACTCTCTTCCGCCGCTATTTTTTTTAGATGAACATTATTTTCGCTCTATTTCTATTTCCCATTATTTAAGCTAAAGTTAAAGTTTTCTTTAAGTTTCAGATGAGGGTTAAGTTGCTATGCTAACATAAATGAAGATAACAATTGGATGCACAAGAGGCTGGACACTGTAATAGGGTGTCAGTCGTTTTTTTTCATGTAATTCATTTATTATAGAAATGTGTATAAAATGAAATTTATCTACATTGATCCATTTACACAAGAAGAAAAGCTAATCAATGAGGAAACCTATCGTTTCGGCGTACAATTCACGATTCCAAGTAAATCTGTCTGGGGATTAGGAGTGACTGGAATTGGATGGAAGGCGTTAGACGGGGCACCGGAAATTGATGAGTATGCTATGAACTTAGTACCGGCACAAAATGTGACTTATGAGCTTATCTTGCCTGACGAAGGAAGCGGAGAAGGCGGAGAGGGTGAAAATCCGGGATTTCCAGGTTTTCCGGGATTTCCGGGAAGTCAATTCCCAGGCCTTACGGGTTTTATAAAGTTCTAATGTAGTTGTTATCATTTAGTTGGTTCTTATGAAAAGGTTCATCGCGGCGGACTGCTGCGATGAACCTTTTTTGCTGACTGTTCTATCACATAGATCACTTAATTTGCCGTCTTATTGATAAAATCAATCTCATTTCTGATCCCTTTATGGGCGTCATTCCACAGGCCCTTTGTCAGGCGAATGCGCAGCAGACATGTGTTAGGGTCTTCGTCGTTATTGGCTTCGTTATACCAATCGGCGAATATAGTGCGCAACTTAGTCATCATCTCGGCGTTATTCTCGTCACATACCCAGCCCAGGTTCTCACCGATACCATCGGCCGTAAAGTTTTCGACGATGATACAAACGGCGACTTCGGGGTTCTGGGCGATCTGCCGCATTTTGCCTGAGGTCGCATAAGTGACGGTGTAGAACGCGCCGTCCTCATAATAGGCGTCCACTATGCGGGCGGCGGGACGGCTTATACCATTGGTCCCGGGTTCCAGCGCGATGGTAGACAGAGTAATCAGGCCGTCCTTGTTACCCACTTGTTCTTCCAGCAGCTTCATGGCTTCGTCGTACTTGCTCATTATACTACCTCCTAAAATGTCATAAGGTATACATTGTTAAGCTTATCATTGTAAAATATTGGTGCATGTGAAGAATAATACGATAAAAGATTAAATCGCCATCAATCCAAGCTTATACTCGATGGTCTTTTTTTTATGCCATTTAATCTCCAGTCTACAAATATATCTATTTTTTTTATGTAATAGACATTGTAAATTACCCTGGTCCTATTGTAGAATCAAGAAGTTGTCGAATAATGGTGTAAAATGCCATCCTTGGAACTCACTAGGACGACAGACTCATTGATATTTTTAGAGTAAGAAGGGGGAAGAAACAATGTTATTCCAAGCAGCACGCCGTAAACTCAGTCTGATGATTGTGTTTGCCCTATTAGTAAGCACTCTTACGCCACATATGGTGTTTGGTGAGGCCGCACAGTTCAAAGACATCACAGGCTCTTATGCGCAAAAGGAGATTCATTCATTAACTGAAGCAGGAATAATCTCAGGGTATGAAGATAACTCTTTTAAACCGAAAAAGGCTATGTCACGTGCCGAACTGGCGAAAATCATAGTCCTGTCGTTGGGTCTAGAAGCAAATGCTGATCAAGCCGCACCGTTTAAAGACGTTGCCGCGAACAGTTGGTATCGCGGTTATGTAGGTGCATTGGTAAAGGCAGGCATTACGGAGGGGACATCGGCGACCACCTTCAGTCCTAATGCAAATGTCACCCGTGAAGAGCTGGTCGTATTTTTCATCCGAGCTTTCGAATTGGATGAAACAGCGAAGAAGCTCCCGGTTGATAGCAAGCTGTCAGATATCTCAGAGGTGTCCGAATGGGCAAAAGCGCAAGTATCCCTTGCCTTTAAAAATGGTTTCATCAACGGGGTCCAAGGCAGTGACGGCACCCTGAAATTCAAACCCAAAGAGCATGCGGAGCGCCAAGCTCTGGCTCGTCTGGCTTATGAGTTCAAAACCAATAAGTCAGTATATGTCGAGAAATCCAAACAGCTTCTGGCTGAAGAGGTTAATAAGGGCAAGAGTCCTGAGGTAACACCGACTGCCACCCCGGCAACAACTGACCGCGGGACATCTGTGACAGCACCAGCGCCGGGAGCTTCAGGTCCGGGAACGCCAGCATCGGCAACCCCAGCACCGGCAACCCCAGCACCAGTGACACCAACACCAACACCAACACCAACATCGACACCGACACCGGCAACCCCGGCACCGGCAAATGCTCTCCAGGTTGTGGTGAAGGGGGAGAGTTCAGATGCCATTTATGTGGAAGAGCCAACAGAAGTTATATTCCGCTCATCGATTAATGCGGCAGGAACGGTAATCGCTAGTGTCTATCAAGTAGATGACAGCGGCAAAGTGATTTCCCAAATCATTTCGTTGTACGATGACGGTTTGGAAGCCCATGGAGACAGTCTTGAGGCAGACGGGCTGTACAGTGGCAAAGCAGTATTGACTGAAAGTACGGAGGGTTACATAAATCTGCAGGCGTTTGTGGGAGATGTGCCAAGCAGCACAGTTTTTAAATTATCTGTAATGAAGCATCTTACGGATGAACAGCTTGCACAAACGGAAATCATTGAAAATAATACACAGAGTAAGCTTGATCAACTGGCTACTTCATATGGTAATTTGCAAAAAGCAAAGGAAGAAACTGTGGCTTGGCTCCAAACCCAAGCAGAAGTAGAGCATGCTGGAATTTCGGGTGAAGGAGGAAGCATCTGGTATTTGCTGGACAACGGGATTCTAGGGGGGATATCCGCAGCTCCTGAGAATACAAAAGGGTTAAGCAGCACCGTAGAAGAGGCTGCGTCCAGTACTGCATTGGCGGCTGAGGCGCTAACGCAAAATGTGGAACAAACTGTAGCCACCATAGGAAGCCAGCGGGTTGCTGTAATTTCTCCGTTCTCCGGCACACTTCCATCTTCGACTGTTTATGACGCTGTATATCACAGCTTTGACCAGTCGAGTTACCCTTTCCTTGTGGAAAGAGTAAAGGACACCGCAGCGGGCGTGAATTTCTTTAAAGGACTGAATCAGTATGGCGTCGTGGTCTTGGATACCCACGGAGATACTTATTATGATGAAATAGTGCTACAGAAGCTCCATAATAAATACGGCATTGATTTCAAATACGCTGGACCGCAAGTCATGTTCCTGACAGGAGAAAAGGCAACGACAGAGAGCAAAAAGACCTATGAGTTGGACTTGAAAAAGGGAAGATTGGCTATTATATCCGGTTATTATGCTATTACACCGTCTTTTATTACACGGTACAACGATATGCTTCCTGATACCATCGTATATAATGGCAGCTGCCGCAGCGCGTACAACGATTCCATGGCAGATGCCTTCATCAACAATGGTGCTGGCACTTATTATGGATATACCGATTATGTAAAGCTTGCATATGATCAAGCTATTGCTAAATCCGTATTTACCGCTTTAAACGATGAGAACATGACAACCGAAAAAGCCTTTCAAGCAGCAGTGGCTGCCCATGGAGCAAACGATGGGTTGGCGGCATTCTTCATGAAAGGAAGCAGCATTGGCACTAAGACCGAAGGGGTCATCAACGGAACCTTTGAAAACGGAACTTGGACCGGCTGGAATGGAAACGGCGATGTTCGGGTGATCTCCAAGCTGGGACCGCTTAAACCGCCAGAGGGGAACTACATGGCTATTATCAGCACTGGCCTTGGGTATGAAAACAATGATCAAGGAGGATATGACTACAATTCAGATAGTTATATCGAGCAAAGTTTCATTGTTCCAGCGGGTGCAACAACCCTATCGTTTGATTACAATTTCATTTCTGAGGAGCCTAAGGAATTCGTTGGAAGCAAATTCAATGACACCTTCAGAGCAACGGTAACTTCCAGTGTATACATTAATACGGCTTCCCTCATTACTTCTCACATGAATGGCGGCAATACAGTGACGTCCAGTGTCTATGGCAATGATTCTGTTATTATCGGGGCTGAATCGATTAATGAATCCACGGCCTATTGGATTGAAGAGAACAAAGTAGCGATTGATTTCTACGGCGGGGATCATACAACATACATGACGAATTGGAAGCATGTACAATTTGATGTAAGCCAATTTGCCGGCAAGGGCTCCATTGTCCTTCGGTTCCATGTTTGGGATCAAGGAGATAGTATCTACGATACGGCAGTACTAATCGATAATGTAATATTAAAGTAATCAAAAAACGGCTGGATCAGGGGAACCTGACCAGCCGTTTCTTTTGGAAATAAGCTAATGGACTTGCGTCCGGATATGGATTCCAAATAAAATGTGCATATTGCACATAATTTGTGTTATACTTTATTATGTGCAATATGCACATAATATGGGGTGGAAGAAGGGTGTAAATATGAAGGCAGCAATCGTAAAGGATAAGGGGACGATTCCCGTAATGGGTCATTTTGATTCCCCCGTTGGGACAGAGGGGCTAGTTATAATTAACGTTACGGCCACAGCCTTGAGTCGAGTTAGCAAGTTCCGTTCAATGGGTATGCACTACTCTTCTGAAGTTAACTTTCCAATTGTAGCCGGTATCGACGGTGTAGGAACTTTGAAAGATGGGTCTCGTGTTTACTTTGCGCTGCCTACTGCACCATATGGCAGTTTGGCTGAGCAAACAATCGTCAACGAAAAGCTGACTGTCCGTTTACCAGATGGTATTGATGATCTCACTGCTGCCGCTATCGCCAACCCTGCTATGTCGTCATGGGCTGCATTGGTATTTCGAGCTGGTTTTAAATCCGGTCAAACTGTATTGATTAATGGCGCTACTGGTGCATCCGGTAGTTTAGCAGTTCAGATTGCTAAGGGTCTGGGGGCCAAGAAGGTCATTGTAACAGGACGCAACGAATCGAAGTTGCAAGCACTTGAAGCTGATGAGGCTATTGCATTTGATATGACAGCCGACAACGGTCAAAAAATGTTTGAAAACGCCCTAATGCCAGTTATTGCTGAAGGTGTTGATGTTATATTGGATTATCTTTGGGGCGACAGCGCACTCGCTATCATGTCAGCTCTTGTTAAGGCGAAAACGGATCGTTCAACTCGTTTTGTAAGCATTGGAACTTCATCTGGCCAAGAAAGCATTCATTTACCTTCATCTCTTTTACGCTCATCAACAATCGAACTCGTAGGTAGCGGAGATAAGAGTGTTTCTAAAGCTGATATGCTATCTGCTGTTAGAGGTGTCTTTGAAATGGCTGCCGAGGGGAAGATAAAAATTACCACAAAAGAGTTCGCTCTAGAAGATATTGAAGAGGCTTGGAATGCCCCACTAATGCCTCGTCCTGTTGTAAGGGTGAAATAAAATGGAAAACGATATTTTTAAAGCACTGATCGATTTAGTTTCCATTATCAATAGGCCAGACCGTGATAAGAAGATGATTGCTAATGCTGGCGTAAATTTGGAAGCAGCAACCTTTCGTGTCTTTGTGGGCATCGTGCATCTCCAACCGACTAGTGTTGGTGATTTGGCCGCCATGATGGGAAAAAACTATTCGAGTGTTAGCCGGCAAATTGATAAGTTAGAAAACGCGGGGTTGGTTCATACGTATCCATCAAGTGCAGATTCCCGCATTCGTGTGTCTGAATTGACGAAAAGCGGGGAGGAAATCAATGCAATGATTAGCCTCACCCGTGAACGCATTTTGCATGAAGCTTTGGATGACTGGACTCTAGAGGAAAAAAACAGCTTATTGAATAACTTAAGGCGTTTATTTGAATCGTTGCAAAGATTCGACTAGTTGCAGATTATGACTGTTCACACACAGCTCAATGTTTATTGCGATGGTGGATATTCGGGTAAAAGGAATTACGGATTCAATGGGGAACCATTCTGAAATCGGATTTACGAGGAAGCCGCAAAAATGCTAAAACGCTACTGACACAACGTTGTCAGTAGCGTTTTTGTATATTAGGGGTATAGCGAGTAGCGCAGTGTTTTGGAGATAGGGTGACCTTGCTCATAATCTTATTATAGAGGTGGAATTTATTCATGAGTAATATCAAATGGGAAGTGGATCCGGACCACAGCTCCGTCGAGTTTTCGGTGACGCATTTAATGATTAATAAAATCAAAGGAGTATTTGAGCGTTTCCAGGCTATCTTAAGTTTTGATCCCAACGAGTTAACAACTATGGGTATTCAGGCTTCCATAGACGCAAATAGTATCACAACTCGCCAAGCGCAACGAGATGAACATTTGAGGGGCGACGACTTCCTTCATGCTGCCAAGTATCCAACCATTGCGTTTCAAAGCACCAACTGCGTCTTTGCTGGTGAGCGGCAATATGAACTTACAGGCAATCTAACTCTGCATGGAGTAACCCAATCTGTTACTTTTCATACTGTATTTGAAGGACTAAACAAGGACCCACGCGGACGGGAACGTGTAGGATTTCATTCAACAGCCAGTATTGATCGTAATGAATTTGGTTTGAAATTCAACTCGCCTCTGGAAACCGGTGGAATTATAGTCGGAAATGAAGTGAGGATCGAGCTTTATATTGAGGCAATTAAAATACTGTGAACCGTATCACAAATTAATGTATTTTTACACCAAACGTAGTTATGACAAGGTATAAAAAAATCCCTCTCTGCGTAATAGAGAGGGACAGTAACTATTTAAGTACCAATTCATTAGAGCCTTATTAGATCATAACTGGTTGGTCTGTAAGAGCTGCGTAGGTTTAGTAAGCAGAGCAGGCCTCGCCGCTATCCAAGCCACTGAGAGTGTGGTTATAACACATAGGCCAATCCCATAAATCACCCATTTAACATCAACCAGGACAGGTAACTTGAACATAAGTTTTAGAGCTACAGTCGTTAACAACAAAGCTATCCCTGTACCAGCAGTTCCTGAGACTAAAGATAAAACAAAGTTCTCTAACAAGATTGACCGTAATGTCTTACCATTGGATACTCCCACTGCTTTGATGATTGCAATTTCTCTGCGTTTTCTTAAAAGGCTTATCACAATTTGATTCCCGATGGTAAGTATCGCTGTAATGAAGGCAAATAAAGTCACTATAGAGAAGAATACACTTATCATACGTATCATTGAATTTAAGCTTTCGGAGGCTGTACTTGATACTGAATACGCCATAGCGGATGCTGGAAGTACACCGTTTAATTCAGAGAGTAAACCCGTAGTCAGGGTCCCTCCGTCAATAGAAAACATTACCCGGTTAGGCGCCCCATATTTAGACAATATATCTTTAGTTGTTCTCATACCTACTGTTTTTACGAACCCTGATTCAAAAAAGCCAACAATTTTGAAAGGAATCTTCTTTTCTCCCATTGTAACTTCAACTGTATCGCCTGTCTTAATTCCCAACTGTTGATAATCTTCCAATAATAATGCGGTCTTGTGCGATGAATCATCTTCTATAAGGTCACGTCCACCAATAATGGAATAGGACCTTGATGCAAGTGAAGGGTCAACACCTTCAATGCTCAATTTATTGGAAGCGAAGAACTTATTCCCGTCTGACTTTTGCTGAAAAAGAGAAGTTGCTTCACTTCCGTTAATTGAACTTAAAAGACCGTTCATCTGGACACCCTCTGTCCACTTTTTAATATCGAGAGATTGAAAAGCTTCCTTGACTGCTTCAGACTCTACTAAGGAGCTTGTGATGAGTAGATTTCCTTTGGCCTCGGTCTCTAACTGTTGACTGACAGACTGAGTTAAGTTATCAGCGAAAAGTTCGCTTGATACTGCTGATGCAACACCAACACTCAAGATAAGAGCCAATAGTCCGTATCGTTTTCTTCCAGATGATAAATTATGAAAAGGGATAAACCAACGAGGAGAGATGAGTTTCCTCATGCTTCCAACCACTCTGAAAATGAAAGAGAAAGCAGAAGAACATACCTTCACAAATATACTTACCAATATAATAATCAGTAGAATCCCTAAAAAAGATAGAACGACTCTAGAACTAATGGATTCGGTTGAACCCAGAAAAAGTGTTTTTTGTAAGTAGAATGCTACAACTAGCGAAATCAGTAATAATAAGAGTCCTCTTTTCCAAAAGCGTACCCGATAAGAAGGGATCTGATGGTTTCCTTCAAGCAATAGCTGCATAGGAGAGACGATGAGCATTCCTTTTAGAGGAATCCATGTTGATATCAGTGCCATTAGCATTCCTACTGCGAAGGTAACAATTGTGACTTTCCATGAAAACTCCCAAGACAACGGTATAGCTAACATTTTGCCTACGTAAGAAGTTAACCAAGTACTCACTAGAAGACCTGTTACTATTCCAGTAATAGTTCCTATCGTCCCGATAAGAATACCTTCTGTTAAAAAGGTACCGGCAACTGAGCGAGAGCGTACACCTATTGCCTTCATAACTGCAATATCGCGCATTCTAGTGCTCATTGCCTGCTTCATTGTATTTGAAACTGTCAAAGCGCTGATTCCCAGTGCAAGCAGACTGAACAATTGTAAAAGTAAAAGAAGGGTCTTGGCTTGAGCCAAGCTTTCGTCTGTCCGCTCTTTCGTGTCCGTTAGTGTAGCACTTGGCAGATGCTTCTCAAGTTCTGCTTGCCAAGAAGTCTTTGGTGTGCCCGCTTTCCAATGGATAAGAATTTCATTTGTGCTTCCGGCTGGAGCGTTTAGCAGATTAGCTGCTTCATTCAACGGAAGATAAGCAGCTCCAAAAATATCCGCATCTCCGTAAGACTCTTGAACATTAAGTACTAATCCTTTTACCTTGTACTCATGCAGACTTCCATCAGACGCGCTCGGCAACCAAATTTTTTCTCCAACCTTTACCTGTAGGCGATCTGCTGCATTATCAGCAAGAAGGACCTCATTTGCTTGAAGTGAACGGATGCCAGGATATTGATTTTCCCCATAATAAGGGTAAGTCTTCGTATCAATTCCCTTCAAGATCACGCTTGTTGTTTTATTTTTGGATTGCACCATGCTCTGTCCGACATATGAAGATGAATGGCTGTCGATTTCTCCCATGTCTTGGAATATATCATTCACTATATTGCTCTGTAGTGGCTTAAGGTAGGACTGGACTAATACATCCCCACCTAATAGCAGTTTGGCAGAATTCTCAATAGAACGTGGCGCCAATTCAGATAATAGGAACATACTAAAGAAACTTGCACTTCCAATAATGAGAGACAATATAGTGAAAATTGTTCTTAATTTGTTACGTAATAAACTTCTCCCGGCAGAGCTCAGCCATATCATCAGATATTCACCTTCCTTTACTCAGACAAGGATCCTCAGTTTCAACCCTTCCATCTCTAATGTAAATCACTCGGTCGGATTTTGAAGCAACCTCTGGATCATGGGTAGCAATAATGAAGGTCATTCTCATTTGCTGTTTTAAGCGGAAGATAAGGTCAAGAACTTTCTGTCCGGAATCACGATCTAAATTGCCGGTTGGCTCGTCAGCAATGACTAGAGAGGGCTTATTAATCAGAGCTCTTGCAATAGCGACACGTTGCTGTTGTCCGCCGGATAGTTGATTAGGCAGGTGCTTCATCCGATCGCCCATCCCCACAAGCTTCAACATTTCTTCTGCTTTTTTACGTATTTCACTATGTCGGGTGCCTTTGATGCAGAACATGGGAAGCATTACATTTTCAAGAGCGGTCATTGTAGAGATTAGATTGAAGGATTGAAAAACAAACCCAATTTTTTGTGCGCGATAATCAGAAAGTTTTTCTTCAGATAAAGATTCGATTGACTTACCCTCAAGTGCGATTTTCCCTGTACTAGGCTTATCTAGGGATCCCATAATCCCAAGCAGGGTTGATTTTCCGCTGCCGCTGGGTCCCATAATGCTTACAATCTCACTTTTGTAAAACTTCAGATTTATTCCCTTAAGAACAGATATTATGCCGGCTTCGGATTCGTACTCTTTGTTAAGATTTTGGATGGCCAGAATCGGTTGTTCTACAATCAACTGAATTTTCCTTCTTTCTGTTAATTTTTTTAATAAGTAATATGGTGAAATGAAGAATTAATATCACAATCACTATCAAAAGGCCTTTGAAGTTTGTCCAGTTCCAAGAATGAAAGAGGGAAGTAAATGAAAAAATAAAACGTAACATATACATTAAAGCAATGCTGAAAACAATTAAGTATAAAGAGGAATACGCTAAAAACACTTTCTTGTAAGTACTGCTCATATTGATAATATTTAATCTAAATTTCTCGCGGAAAAGTCGTTTCCTACATACATATCCCAATAATCCTTGTTTTACCAATGTAAAAGTTCTAGTATGCAGGTTGGGAATTCCGAGGATATCTGTAAGTACCCAGAAACCATCAAGACGTAATAATGGATTTAGATTGCTAATAATGGAAAGCAAAATAAAATGGTTGGCAGTAAATAGTATATTGCTCCCTGTTATTATAGATGATAATTCATATATAATAAATATCCATAATTGAAAATATATACCTCCAAGGTCGATCACTACTCGCTCTTTTCTACTTGCTTTCCAAGCATCACTCAAATCCACGAAAAGAACAGGGGCTAAAAAAAACAATCCGATCCCCATATCTCTTGGTTTAACATTATATTTAAAAGCCGCCACTGTATGCCCAAATTCATGGAATATAGCCGAAAACAAAATCATGAAAAAAGTAATAATCCAAAAAAGATAAGAGCCTAAATCTGCTTTATTTGCAGAAAGACTTAAATTTATTATGTAGTTGTAGAGGGCAATACTCATAAGAACTCCAAAAATACAAATACCTTTTAAAGAAAAAAGATGCTGAAAGGGTTGGGAACAGCCTTCCAGTCGGCTTGCATTTAATAGTGGAGTACGAAAACGGATGGCCGAGGAATGTTCTGCTATTTTTTCGCTCCCTACAACGATACCCTTCTCAGTTAGAAGATGTTCTAATAAATATTGTAGCTCTTCTAAGCGTGGGGCAACTTCATATTTCTCTAATAATTGCTCAGAAATCTCTAAAAGCGACTTTTTTCCGTCCATACAGTTAAAAATGGTTAAAATCTTTTCTGTTACTTTCATTTGTAGACCATTGTCAAAGTGAACTAAATAGCGAGCCCCCTCTTCCCAAACATCCATTTCATGGATAATATAGGGTATCAATTGGGGATATTTTGTTGCTGCTATCGCATTCATAATTATCCCCCTCTTTCTTTAGACGGTACCCAATTCTTCGAAAAGGTGTTTATTATGTTTGATATAAACATCTATTGTTTCATTGGCATAATTACAATAGGGCTTTGTAATATCTCCATTCCTCATTAAATTGGCATAAGCACAACCACCACCACAAAAGAGAGAGATAGAGCATTCCGTGCATTCCTTGGAATCTGTAATTCCCCGGTCCCATTGCTGATGAGCTTCAGAATTCAGCTCATATTTTGGGAAAAATGATCCAACGGCGGTCTCTGCACGGCCTACAGAGTCGGGACAGGCATAGATAAGTCCTTCTGTCCCAAATGAATAGAAACGTTGTTCGCGCGCGCTGCATTCTTTAAAATGTGGAACACTAGTGACCCCCGAGGAAGTACAAGCATCCATATCGTCCATCCTGCTCCAATCAAAAGATCGGATCGTGTTTCTAATTCGTGAGGTGCGCATGTTTATCACTGATCCCAGTCTTGCGTTGTATTTATCAATAAAAGAATCCAAGTCGCCGAACATTTCATATAGGGCTATCAACAGTTCATGTTCAGGTAAGTGGTCGGGCATTGGTTCACTGAAGTGATTAGTAACAGGCGTGACTTGCCAACCAAAGTGGGGGAACTTATTCCAGCCCTTTTGTTCAATGAAATTAGCCAGTTCGACCAGATGACCCAGATTTTCTTTGTTAACATTTGTCCTAGTAGCAACGGCAAAGCCTCGTTCCAGGGCCATATCAATATTTTGGACTATACGATCAAATGTTCCTTGTCCACCAGCCATGATACGCCGTTTATCGTGAACAGCTTTGGGGCCGTCAAGTGAAATTTGAAAGAAATCCCATTGGTCACGGTAAGGTTGAAAAATATCTAAAAATTGATGCAAGAATGTCCCGTTAGTAATAGCGCACATACGGAAACCATATTCATTAACAGCACGTTCTACCACTTCTTTAACTGTATTTTTAGTCTGCGGAAGAAGTGGTTCTCCTCCATATAAAACCATACGATGTTGTGCTCCTATGAAGCGGCCACGATTTTCTTCCATTTTAATAATTTGAGTAATAGCTTCGAACATTTTGGTTATTTCATCTGAGTCTAATGCATGATTATGGTCATGAATTTGATGGCCTTGATAGCAATAGGGGCACCTTAGATTACAAGCATATGTTGTACAAACATTGAAGGTCATACCCCATTTACTCTTTGCCGTCATTTTTTCCATTGCATCTTTAACTTTAAAAAGTATTTGTTGTTCTTCTGCAAGGCTATGAAAGATATACCCTCTTTTTTTGAAAAAAGTAAGTAGTTCAACCTCATTTTGATTATCTCGTTGCAGATTAGTCTGTTCAATCCGATCTAGCCGTTCCTTTACTAGACCATCCACTACATCTACTGCTCCACTAAGAGAATTAATCAAGATATAATTCCCATTGTTAATAGGATGAATAGAATTATATGTGCTTTTGATCATGATTTAACCTCCTCGTATTGTGCAGCTTCCTCCTGCAATTCGTGTAGATATTGACCAAGCATGTTCTTTGCATCCGGACAACAAGGAAGGTCCAGATCTCCGTATGTTGATAAAGCTTGTGCAGCGCAGCCGCCGCCGCAAATCATTGCTGCAGAGCAGTCTTTGCATTTGGGTATTTGTAGAACATTAAAATTTCTCCATTGGTCAAAAACGGGTTCCTTCGTAAAAACAGGGGAGAACTGGCCGATGCGATATTCTGATTTTCCCACTAAATCCGGACATGCATACATATTATTATCAGGTCCAAAAGCATAGGTTTTTCCTTCAGTAGCCTCACAGTAGACAAGTTGTGGCGAAATAATCCCAACTCTATCTTGTAATTCAGGATCAAGTAACATGCCTGTCCGGAAGAAACGGAACATTTCAGGACTAAGGCCGATCTTCTTTTGTTTTTCAAGTTCTGTAAAGTTAGGGACGTGTCGGATTAAAGACTTTGCAATCTCATAACCTTTCATCAAAGTAGAACTCAGACCTAGACAAGTATGATCTGTTACAGGAGCAAAGGTTATTGAGAAGGAAGGATGCCCGAAGAAGCCGCATTGATGATAGTACTTTATTAACTCAGGTACAGTTTTAATATTAGTTTGATCTATATTAATCCGGATCATAACAGGGATGTTACGGTTTAATAATTCATTAACGCCTTGGTGTATCCGTTGAAATGTACCCTGTCCTCCAGATAAAAAGCGCCGACTATCATGTATTTCCTCAGGGCCATCGACAGAAACCATAACACTTAAACAATCGCGAAAGCGTTCTAAAATGTCGGCGTAAGCTTTCAAGTGATAACCATTTGTATTACAACCGATTATAAAATTTCGTTTTTCCGCTTCTTCGCAGATTTTTTCTACCATGTTCTTGGCGGGAGGTAAGAGGGGCTCACCTCCGAATAGGTTAATTAATCCTTTGTCCATTCCGCTTTCTTTATGCAGAATATCAATTGCGGAAAACGCATGCTCTATTTGTTCTTCGGTAATGAAGCGTGTACTCTCATGAAGCAAATGATCTTCAAAGCAATATGTACAACGAAAATTGCAGGCATAAGTCGGACAAATAATATAATGCATGAATTGATCATAATTCATGATTTGTGATGCTTGGTTTAATCGTCGCTCCTTATCTTCATTATTCTCAAAAATGTAGCCTCTCCTCAATAAGAACTCGATATCGTCTTCTTTAAGCTCAGGCGGGTAATTAGATAGTTCCCAACTCTCTGCTGAATCCAGTAAATCAAGCATTTCTGCAGAGAAAAAATCTACAGCACCTGTCAAAGTATTGATAACAAGGTTTTTTTCATCAAACTCATATCTTAAATGGTATTTATTTACTATCATGATATTTTCACCTCTATACAATTTTGGAATTATTAAAAAATATTGTTTAATTGTATAATTTATTGTGAATCACTTATATTGGGTATTAAAGAATTATTCGTAAAAAAAAGCCGCAGAGAACGGCTTTTTTCATCGACTCAAATTTGGAAACAACAATTCCAGCAACAAAGATTAATGCAGGCCATTTCGTCACGATTTTCCAATGTTTCTACCTGATCAAATAATTCTGTCCATAGATCCTTGTCGTCGTTCACGGAGCGAGTTTTGAATTGATTTTCACTCGACATATGTAAACCTCCTTTATATTATTTTTATCTAGAAGAAAGATGCTTTTAGATAAAATTGTTAACCCAAACCTAATGACATCCATTGATTCTTTAGATACCCTAATAACCCATTTATTTACAATGTTATTCTATAATTTTAAATCTACTTATTATGTGAATTTAGTCACAAAATCAAAACTCTTCCAAAATTTTCGAAATAAATGTATTAAATCTCAGTGAGGAATTTAAGTTGAGGGAATTCCTGCTCACTAGAGATGCGGTAAACTAGATGCCTTGACTACTAATATTTGCATTAAATATTACCTAAATCGTATTTATCGAGGAGGAAATAACAGGAACAAAATTGAAAAAGTATACCCTATAGCAGCACTGACCGGGAGGATGGCATGCAATTTCAACCAATTTATTATAATGGGGAATTATTTCTACCGAAGATCGAATTAAATATGACACCGAACCAATCGGTTGGCATCATAACGGACTTGAAGCGAAAGCAGCTTTTAATGAATCAATTAGGGGATCATTCCCAATATTATTTATTTCGGGCTGGGCAAAACGAGTATATGCGTTTAACGGTGGAGGAACTAATCACTTTTCTAATCAGAGTAACAGAGAGGAATGAGCGTACCGCTTCGTTGATAGATTATTTTGCTTTAAAAGAAGAACGGAAGGTAAAGATCAAGGATCTAAGCTCATCGAAAAGGATGTATGTGACATTGCTGCGTGTCTTTTTTGCGCATCAGCCTACACTTGTACTGGAGGAACCCTATTTTTACTTGGAAGAGCAAGATTGTCGTCAACTCAAACGGATTCTGGATGATCTTTCTCAAGAAAAGCAGATTTTAATTTTAACTTCGAATTTAGAGGATGCCCTTATTTCCTGTGATGCCATTTATCGGTTGAACGAATCGGGATTTCATCCATTGGATATTCGGGACTTCGACGAGGATAAGCAGGAAGTACAGAAACAAGACGAGGCCAATATAACCTTGCAGAAGATCTCTACCAAAAGAAATGATAAAGTGATTTTATTTAATCCGCCTGAAATTGATTTTATAGAAAGTGTAGAGGGGTCAATCCTTGTTCATGTGGGCGGTGAAAATTATGACTGTGCGTTGACGCTGACCGAGCTCGAGCAGCGATTATTAAATTTCGGTTTTTTTAGGTGTCACCGATCTTACATTGTTAATCTGCAAAAAGTAAGAGAGATTATTACATGGACGAAAAATAGCTACAGCTTGCGATTAAATACAGGTCAAGATGCCGTGGTTCCGTTATCCCGTTCAAAATTGCCTGAATTAAAAGCACTTCTTAACATTTAAATGGTACCATTCAGGCGCTTACAGCTACATTTCGGCGCGTTTTGATGGCAGGAAGCATGTAATCTGTATATGTTTAAGCCATCAACACTAAGGATGTGGAGTTAATGAATGTTATCCGGGTAGAACGTATCCATAAGAGATTTGGAGAAAAGGATGCGTTAGCAGATGTTTCTTTTTCAATTCCTAAGGGTGAAATTTTTGGTTTCCTTGGCCCGAGTGGCTCAGGCAAAACAACATTAATTAAGATTCTAACGGCACAGTTAAATCCGACAAGTGGACAGGCAAGTGTATTTGACCAGCCGGCGGAGATGATGCAGCAGTCTGCTCAGAAGATGCGTTTTGGCATTTTGACGGATAACAGTGGTCTATATGAGAGGTTAAGTATTGAGGAAAATCTGGAGTTGTATCGTAAGTTATATGATCTTCCCAAATCTGCGGTCGACAAGGTGCTGCAGTTTGTAAACTTAAGCGGGGAGCGCAAAAAGAAAGCTAACCTCTTATCCAAAGGGATGCGTCAGCGTGTCATGCTGGCATGCGCGATTATCCATGAGCCGGAATTATTATTCCTGGATGAACCAACTTCGGCTCTAGATCCGGTAAACACAGCACATATCTATAAAGGCTTACGCTACTTAAATGAGAAAGGAACTACGATTTTTCTGACTACGCATGATATGTCTGAAGCAGAATTGATATGCAACCGTGTAGCGATTCTGTATCAGGGTCAAATCCAAACCATCGGTTCACCGAAGGAACTTAAACGGCAGCACCGGGAGAACGTAATTAGTGTGGACTTAATCAATGGGGAAACCTACGAGCTCCCGATCGATGAGGGGGCGGCTGACCAAATCGCGGATTGGATGAAGCGGGGGCTAATTGACCGGTTAGAAACGAAAGAGCCAAGTCTAGGTGATATTTTTATTAAAATGACAGGAAGTGAGCTACTATGAGTATCTCATACAAACGTGCCCGGGCGATATTTGTGAAGGATTACAAAGAGTTTTCACGTAACTACGCGCTGTCCATTATGCTGATTTTTCCTATTATTATCGCTCTGATTTTCAAGAGGGCAGGTGCGTCTTTACCTGGAGCCAGCGGTTTTCTTTTTAATAGTTCGTTTGTATTGCTAACATGTTTCGCACAAGCCTGCTTGATTGCGGAAGAGAAGGAACGTAACACTTTACGGTCATTAATGATGACACCGGCTACGACCATGGATGTACTAATCGGTAAAAGCAGTTTGGTCTTTGTCATGTCTGCTGTTGTTCTCGCTATTTCTACATTATTATTTGGCTATGAGCCAGCTAATATATGGGCATTTGTGGCAGTAATCATTCTTTCGATTATTCTGTACACTGCAGCCGGGACGATCTGCGGTTTATTCTCCAAGACGTTGCTTGAATCCTCATTATCTATACTCCCTGTGGCGTTCATATTTATGGGGGCACCGTGGGGAGAAGTACTAGTGAAGGATTATCCGGTCTTCAAAGTGCTGGATTACATGCCAAGCAGTCAGCTTGTGCATCTGCTGGGTCTAAGCAATACAGGTTATACGACGGGCGATGTAGTGAAACCACTCCTCATTAATTTGGCATGGACGGTTGTGCTAACAGTAGTGTCTGTCATTTTATATCAGCGGCGGTTGAAGGACGAGTAAGGGAGCTCTGAAGGGACTTTAGCCAGCCTTCGGTGGGTCTTTGGTAGGGTTGAAACAAGCGGCCGACTGAGACTATACGACGATTATTTTCCAATTGAGGCTGTGATGTTGTCATGACGGGGCCTGCCGGGTAATAAAGATGATTAGAACTTTCAAATTTGGCTGATTTTGGATTGGGAGCCAAGGAAACGGGGGAAAGATCATGGCGGCACAGACAGTATCAGGCATCAGCTCCGTACAGACCATTGCGGCCTACGGCGGTACACAGAGTGATGTCAGTTCTCTGGAGAAACAGCGAAACCGGCTGATGATGGAACTGGATAAAGTGAATGCGGCACAAGGAAGTGAGATGCAAACTCCTTATCGCAGGGAGCAGCTGCAGCGGCAAATCCGGCTGCTGGAGTCCCAACTGGTACAGAAAAGCGGGAGCAGTACCTCCGTAAATTTTGTGCCTGCTTCTCCGCTTCAAGATCACCTCCCCCTTTGGGGAAATGAAGGAAAGGGAGGCCTCAAGGGCATCGGCCTGACTGATCCCCGGACGGCGACGGTGGACGCGGAGGGTCATTTCGACGCGTTAATTTAGGCAAGCGAGCGAAGGTGCGGAAAGCGTCAGGTGATGAACTGACACTCCATAATCATGAGGCTAGCTAGCCGAGCTTCCACCGAGAAGACCCGCAGCACGGTAAAAACAACAAAATAGGCGAGAGGGAAGCTTCAACACTTCCTCCTCGCCTATTTGTGTTCATGCAGTTGCTTAGGGTTCAACTATTTTATTCTGGTGTTCCTTGGGTTACCCCATGGATATACGAGAGCGTCGGGGAATCGACGGCCCCTTGTCCCGGATTATAGGTGAAGGAGTACTCGATGGTATCCCCGTGTTGCAGGTGATTTACAGGGTAGGTATAGCTACCGTTCCCTGCCGGGGTCATGGCTACGTTTAGCTGCCCACCGTTATTCAACTTATAGTGTAAGTCGGCAAAGGTTGCGCCGTTCACATAGAACAGCAGGTCGTCACCTATTTTCTTCAGGCCCCGCACCTCATCGCCGACAATGATAACACCGGATGATGCTGCCGGTACAACAGTGATGGTGGAGAGGGCTGTTTTATTACCGTCGGCTGTTGTAGCCGTTACGGTTGTTGTGCCTGGAGTGAGTCCCGTCACGAGACCGTTCGGATTCACGGAAGCGACGTTGGTACCTGATACGGTCCAAGTGACCTGCTTATTGGTTGCATTAGACGGGGCAACATTGGCGTTCAACTGCACAGTCTGTCCGACCTCCACCTGCGCAGTGGTTTGATTCAGAGAAATACCGGTAACCGGCACGTTTACCGGATTCTCGCTGTTGCCTTCTTTATAGACACGAACATAATCCACTTGCATTGTTGCAGGAATATCCGACGGATCTGGGGTATGCCCGCTGTCGAAGTGCCCGCCGATCGCCAGATTCATAATGATGTAGAAGGGTTGATCGAATGGGGCGTTCGGATTGTTAGGTGCAGCTACGGAATACCATTGATCTCTACTGACTTTAAAGAAGAACTTGCCGTCCACATACCATTTCATATTATCTTCTTCCCAGATCATGGAGTACACATGATAATCATTGGCGAAGGTCTGACCTTCAGGGAAGTGATACTCACCAGCAATATATCTGTTTACAGGCCATTGTCCGCCAAAGTGTATGGCCCCGCTGGTCGTGCCGGGCAAGCGTCCTTTGGCTTCCATAATATCAATTTCCCCGGATGCGGCCCACGCTCCATAAGCGGCATCTTCCGGAAGCATCCAAAGTGCTGGCCAAACGCCGTTACCTGTAGGCAGCTTAGCACGAATATCTACTCTGCCGTACTGGAAGGACAATTGATCTTTGGTGTTAATCTTGCCGGATGAGTACTGGGCATACCGGCTTGGGTCCTGTGGAAAGGATTTTGAATCGTTCAAAGCTCTGATATTCAGCTTTCCGTCCTGTACAAATACATTTTGTGTACTGTCTGTATAGTGCTGCAGTTCCGCGTTGCCCCAGCCCCAGCTATTCGGATCGTCAGTAATATAATAACCTTGTTCGTAGCTCCATTTGCTCGTATCGAGTGCTGTTCCGTTAAATTCATCCTGCCAAATGAGATTCATGCCCTCTATCGCCGGGTCGTTTGGTGTTCCGATGGCAATGTCATCATGATCGGATACATCCGGACGTGGGGCATCTGGATTGCCGATAAAGGTATAGTTGACGTAATTATTGCCGACACTTCCGCCCGCCTGTCCATTTAATGGATAGCCAATACGGATTTGCACATCCTCTTGGACGGGCTGGAACCAAAGCCCATAGATGTAGTCAGCCCAATATCCCCACTGGTTGGCATCGGACATGTTGTTATAGCCATTGCCGGCGTATACAAATCCGCTCTGGCTGGAATCACTCATAGCAACCCATTGTCCGTTGATGTTAATTTGGTATACGTAATTTCCTAGTTCAGTGCCTATTGGAGCGCCCCCATCAATCTTAGGTAGCGGTACACCTATTACACCTTTTGCATCTGCGGTAAAGGTCGTTCCCTCATAAGGAGTTAAGACATATGAATTTCTTACAGGTTTATTAAAGGTGAGGGTATAAACGACGTTAGCCGTTGAGGTTTTCGATTCTAACTTGACGTTGATAGACTCTGCTACGGTGAACCAGTAGCCGCCGCCGCCTTCGGTGAATTGTCCGAAGTTGTTATCATAGATCCAGCCGCTGGCTGCATTATTGTCAATATCAATCCATGTACTGCTGCTTACAGGTTTTACATATACCTTCAGATCTTCAGCTACGGCTTCATAGGAAACGGCCGGATCATTGTTGAAGGTAGGATAAGTAAAGCCTGCACTTCCTGTAAATCCTGCTGAAATCTGCGGCCCTTGTGTAGGGGCCATAGCAGTAATGGTCGTTTTGTTTATGTTTTGAAATACCAGGGTGTAATCAAGTGTAACTCCATTAGCCTTGGAGAACAGCTGAATCTCCGTTGTTGCGGAGAGAGTGAACCAATAGCCATTCAAGCCACCGTCGCTCCAGTGTCCCCAGTTTTGGTTGTAGGTATAGCCGCCTGCATTGTCAATATCCACCCAGTTTCCAGCAACTTTTACTTTTACACCGACGTCATCGGAAACATCATTCCAGGTGGCAGAGCCCCCATTGAATGTGGGCATGACGAAACCATAGCTAGCTTGCCCAACCCCTGATTTTGAGATGACAGGACCGTCTGCCGCTGAAAAGTAAGACATAGAGGTAACTGTGGTTCCTGCTGCCTGCACCTTAGAAGTCGGCAATAGACCAACCCCAGCCAACAGTACTACTGCTAAGAACAAACTAAATACCTTCTGCTTAAAACCACTTTCCGTATTGTAAAGTCGTTTCATACTTGCCCTCCTTTAATAAAATAATGAAGAAACGAAACCGCTTACATTTAGGGTCATCTCTATTCTATCGAATATAATAATCAGCTAAAAGGTACAATTATTTTTGTTATAACCCAATTTTTTGGCTTTTGATTATTTATAGCGCTGTGTCACGGAACTTTTCCTCGCTGTCGTGCTTCCGGCGCATCATTTGCCGGTATTCTGTGGGCTGCATGTCCATGACATCCCGAAATGATCGTGTAAAACTTTTGTAGCTTTCATACCCTACCATGGTGGCTACCTCTACAATTTTATGATCGGTTTCGGCCAGCAGCCGCCGGGCTTTATCCAGGCGCACATCGCGCAAGTATTCTGCAAAGCCTTTGCCGATATTTTTTTTGAACAGGTTAGAAAAATAGGCATAATTAAGCGACACGTGGTTCGATACCATCGCGAGATCCAGGGGTTTATGATAGCTTTCGTGTATAAAGCGTATGGCTTCATTCAAATCTTGCGAGTTGCGATAGCTGCACTTATATTCATAATAAAATTGGTTCAGCCGAAGCAGCTGTTGTTGCAGCGCCTGAATATAATCGCGAATACCCGGATAATCGAATAGATTACGTAAACATTCGCTGTCCAGCGCTTCTTCCCCCATGTACGGGCGGATTACACGCACAGATTCCTCCAGCATCTGTACAATGGCACGGCATAGCTGCTGTGTGTATTGGATGTGATAACGTTGCAATGTATCTTTGTGAAATATCATAGAAATGCCTTGGGTGATTGTACCGCTGTTTTTGGTGCCGATTAACTGGAACAGGGCATATAACTCCTCATAGGGAAGCTCCCACTGCTGCTCCAGTCGCTCAATATGTGTTGGCAAGATGCAGCTCTTCTCTGGAAACAGGTAACTGTGGCGATAGAGCTCTAGCGCTTGTGTATAGCTGCGGGGCAACTCCTTCAATCCTTGCTGCGGGCTGGTCATGGCAGTAATGGCATCTATCTGTCCTGCTTTGAGGGCGGCCGGGAAGGCTCCCGTATCTACGGCTGCATCAACCGCGAGAATCAGGTACGGGCGGTGTTGCAGGCATATACACCCTCGTCTGCCATACACACGGTAGGCAAGGGATTCCATACTGTGGCTACTGTCGGCCCCCGGTTGGTTAATCCATAATTCCTCCCGCAGCAGACACAGGCGGTAATTACTCCACAACTCTGGATTCTGTTGCTGGGTCTGGAGAACCCACGCTTCATCAATCATTGCACCCTGCATGAACATACTCAGTTCTTTGCGGTCTGTCTCCCGGGCGCGGCGGGAGATATGCTCCATATTACGCGAGAGCGCCTGCCGTGTTTTTATCTCATTTGCTACATGTTCTACTGCGGTTTGCAGATCTTCACGTTTCACAGGTTTGAGCAGGTAGCCTTTTGCTCCAAGTTCGATGGCTTTTTGAGCATAGGCAAAATCACTATAGCCGCTAATAATCAGGTAATCTACCTCAATATGCTCCTGTTTGCTCTTCGCCATCAGCGTCAGTCCATCCATATCGGGCATCCTGATATCAGTAATCACCAGTTGGATGTTGTGCTGACTCAATATATCTAAGGCCTCAATTCCGTTTACTGCACAGTAAATATTGTCCAGCTGCAGCGGAAATTGACGCAGCATCGCCTGCAGCCCATCACGAATGTGCTTTTGATCGTCCACAATTAGAATATTGATCATGCCCTACCATCCTCCAAGATTCACATTTTCCCAAGGCAAACGTATGGTTACACAAGTATAGGCACCCTGCACACTGTCAATCCAAAGACCGCAGTTCTTACCATAATGAAGCTGTATGCGCTTATGCACGTTCTCCAAGCCCAGTCCGTTTTTGCTGGTAACAATCGGTGAATCTGAGTCGCCCCGCAGCACAGCCTGCAGACTGGACAGCATTTCCGGGTCAACACCTGCGCCATCATCTCGTATCTCAATTAGCAGAAGGCTTTCATTTTCTACCGATACGGTAATATGGATACGTACGCTGCCGCCCGAGGGCGCTGCATGATGAACGGCATTTTCGACGATGGGCTGCATGCACATTTTAGGAATTGTATAACGCAGTACCTCCTGCGGGAGATCCGCCGTCAACTCAATGCTGCCACCCTCCATAAAGTTTATGAATCGGACATAGCTGTGTATGTTGGCAAGTTCTTCGCTAAGCGCAACCGTATCGCTGCGCCATTGCATGCTGTATCGCAGTTGTGAGCCTAAAGACACCAACGCTTCGGCGATAGCGGGCTGTCGCTGAACCTCCGCGAGCATACGGATGGATTCCAGCGCGTTATATAAAAAGTGTGAATTGATCTGCGAATGCAGCGAGTGCAGCTGTGCATTTTTGGCAATCAGCTGCTTATCTACCACTTGGGTCATCAAATGTTTGATTTCGTCCAACATATTATTGTAGCTGACGGCCACCTCGTCGATTTCGTCACCGGTTTCGTTTTTATCCAGGCCGGTATCAATTTTCGCATCCAGTTGGCCTTGCCGCACCTTGCGCATAGAAGCCAGCACCCTGTCGAGCCGGCGGAAAATGCGCCGAGTGGTATGTGAAACGAGCAGTAACATTAGCAGCAATACACACAATGTGATCGCTACTACGAGCAAATACCAGCTTCGTGGGCCTTTCATCAGCGCTTGATGAGAGGCAATATCCACTACATAGGCGTTCAGTGGGGCGATGTAGCGATACAACGCGTAGTAAGTATGGTCGCCTACCTTGACCTTAATGGGGCTACTCTGCTGCAGCACATCCAGCCGCTGGTGAATGCTACCTAGAATGTTATCCAATTCCTCACCGGCATTTTGTGAAAAGATATGCTCAGGATTGTATACAGATCGGGAAGAGTCGGCTCCATCCATCACTACAGAAAAGAAATCCCCCCCGCTATCCTCAAGCAGGTCACTGAAAAAGACGCTATGCTGGGCGCGGATTTCCATAATGGTAGGGAGTTTCTGCTGTTGCCCCTGAAGGCGTACCAGCCGGTAATAGGATAGCGTATGCTCTCCATCTTTAAAAGCAAATAAGCGGTATGCCGCACCGCCTTCCTCCCGAAGTGTCACCCAGTAGTCCTTCGGCCAGAACTTGTCATAATGGTAGATTTCAGGCCAAATCTCAAATAGGTTTGGATTATCGACATAGAAACTTAGCTCGCTGATCATCTCGTAGCTTTGAATGATATTATGCATTTGCTCAAATTGATTTTGTCTAAATTTTACGAGACGCAGGCCATCCCCGCGCATATTGGAGTGAATAAAATCTACAAATGCCTTTTGATTCAGCGCAGTAGAGGAAGCGTTCTCAATAATGCCCATTTTGCTGCGCAGTTGTTCGTTAATTCGTGAGACATGGCTGCTGCCGGTAGCCATAGCGTCCTTGTATAGCTGACTTTCCTGTGTGCGGATAAATAAAAAGGATACCACAATCGCAGGGATGGCAATCATCATGCTAAAAGCCAGAAACAACTTTTGGGAGATTCGGGAATTACGGTACAGCTTCCTCATTTTAGTCAGCAGATACTTCATTTAAGTAGCCTCCTACCCTTGTAATATACCATATATTACAAACTGCCCGGTAGGTAACTAGGCTGTTTTGTTAAATGGTTAAAGAAGCGAAAAAGGGAATACCGGCCACCCTTTCGGTGGCCGGCAGCAATCTTAATACGGGCATTATTACTCTGCCATTTTGGATTTTCGCACATCCAGTTCAGCCTGGCGGTATTCCATCACCTTGCCAAAGTTGTAATTCTCGCGGCGGTCAAGGAAATTGTCGAAGATTTTATCAAATTCAGCCTCATTTTTGGCCGTAATTAGCTCAGGGAGTACTTCCTCCCAATTTTGCGAAATACGGGACCAGGCTACCGACACATCAGAATCGCCCTGTGGATCTAAGCCCTTATAGATACCGCTATCAATATCGGCCTGCTTATTGGCGAAGTCTTCCATTTGCTTAATGACAGGAGATTTCTCCGGTCTCCACTGGTTGACGATTACAGGGTTTCGCATCATCCAATAGGTATCCATGATGCCGTATTCTTTCTCCAGCTTCTCAATATCAGTGTCGAGTAATTTTACCATTTCAGGCTTCAGTTGCGGCTTGCCATCTACCATCTCCCATGTTTCGCCTTCCTTGCCAAGGAACAAATCTCGTTGGCCTTCTTCGCTGGCCAGATAGGTCAAAAAGCGGATGGCTCGTTCAGGGTTTTCGGTTGATTTGCTAATCATCGTCACCATCCAGCCGTCCATGTTGCCAGGGAATAACTTAGGGTTATCGCCCTTGCTGTTCTTTGGCCCATCGACTGCGATGTAGTAAGAGTCCGGGTTGCCGCTAGCAGCCAGCATAGGATTGACAGCCGACATACCGGTCCACTCGCGGACCATCATGAAATAGCGGGCGTTGTTTGTTTTTTCCTCTACCTGAGTATCGGAATCCACCAGGAAATCCACATTAATCAACCCGCGCTCGTAAGCCGTACGGAAGGTTTTTAGCCAGGCAATATAATCGGGATCGGTAATGCGGTCGTATACTTTTCCGTCTTTCTCATGCGGAACGGCCAGTAGGTTCTGCAGATATTCGGTCATCCCGTAAGGGACGTTCCCTTGTGCAAAAAAGGGACTGATGGGCTGGCCTTTATATTGGGAGTACTTATCCTTTACCAGTTGCAGTGCGTTCAGAAAGCCCTCTGGAGTGCTAAGGTCCGGGCTGCCCATCTCCTCATACAGATCTTTCCGCACCAGGAAAGTCTGGTTAGCCGCCGTCATGCCAGTTTCATGCATCAGGTTGGGGCTATATGAATCATTCGGAACGCCATAGGTATTGCCATTTTCTTGACGATACCACTTCAGTGTACCGTCCCCGGCCACCTTGAAGAAGTAAGGGTCATACTTGTCAGCTAATTCATTTAAGGCGTAGACATGATCGCCTTCCCACAGCTTTTTGACAGCGGTTTCCCACGAACCCATTGATATCAAGTCTGGCAGCTTGCCCGAGGTCATCATCAGGGTAATATGTTCATTGGCTTCACCGGAAGGTACTTCAAGCTTGATGTTTACGCCTGTTTTTTCCGTTACGTACTTGGAGGTCAAGCTGTCTCCCCAAGTGTGGGCATACCAGTTAGCACCTACGAACCAGGTTAAATCAACAGGGCTGGTATCCAGCTTCCATGCCGGATCATCGGGATTGAGCTTTGCTTCACTCGGGGGCGGCTGTGTACTATCTGTAGGCTGTGGTGTCGGCTTATTTTCACTATTCGCTGAATTGGAACACGCGGCTATGCCTAGCATCAGGCTTGCGGCCAGAACGAGGGTCAACCCCGGCTTAATGAGATTACGTTTCATGACATAATCATCCTTTCTTTGCTGCTTCTGAATTTTTGAATACCAGTTTCTAGACACTCACACTCTTATCCCTTAATGGCGCCAATCATCACGCCTTTGACCAGATAGCGTTGAATGAAAGGATAGACTATCAGAATAGGCAGTGTGGCCACCATCATGGATGCAAATTTAATAGAGTTGCCGGGAAGTCTTGCGCCGAATTGCGCCATAGCTTGCTGCTGCATGAAGGACATAGAGTTCTCCGCAATGATTTTGTACAGCATGGTCTGCAGTGGCAGTAATTCCTGCGAACGGATGTAGATGACCCCCTGGTAATAATCATTCCAATGATAAACGGCTGAAAAAAGCGATATAGTCGCAATGACAGCCATGCTATTGGGCAATACGATTCTGAACAGGACGCCATAGTCTGAAGCACCGTCTACCTTCGCAGACTCCTCCAGGCTATCGGGTATGGTGCGGAAGAAGCTCATGAAAATGACCATATTAAAAAAAGTGTACATAGAGGGAATGATGAATATCCAAAAATTATCATATAAGCCCAGCTTCGTCATCAGAATAAATGTAGGGATCAGCCCGCCTGAGAACAGCATCGTAACCAATGCGATTTTAAGATACAGCTTGCGTCCGATCAGATTAGACTTGCTCATTCCGTAAGCAATAATGGCGGTAAACAACACATGCGTTGCTGTCCCGATCACTGTGCGCAGAGTGGTAATGTAAAAACCGTTCATCATAGTCTTATCATTGAACACAACGCTATAGCTGGCCAGCGATAATTCTTTGGGAAACCAGTTGACGGTGCCCAGGGATGCCTGCTGCGGAGCATTAAGCGAGTTAATGAATACAAACCACATCGGGTACAGTGTTAAAAAGCAAACCGCCAGCATCAGCAGGGTGTTGCAGACCTCAAATACTCCAATTTGCCGAAATCTTTTGCGTCTTTCCATACCTCTGTCCTCTCCCTTCTAAAAAATGCTGTCGCCGGTTAGTTTTTTGGATGTGTGATTGGCCAAAAACAACAAACCTAGCGCCACAATAGAGCGGGCGAACAGGACGGCTGTTGAGAAGGAATGGCGCCCGGAGACCAACCCCATGTTGTAGATATACAAGTCTAGGCTTTCCGCCATCCTCATGTTCATATTGTTCTTCAACATAAAGATCTGCTCAAAGTTACTGCCGAGTATCCCGCTGACAGCGAGGATGAACAAAATAGCGATGGTGGGGCGTATGCTCTGAATGGTGATATGCCACATCCGCTGCCGCCGATTTGCGCCATCCAGCTCAGCCGCTTCGTACAGCCCCGGATCAATGCCGGATATTGCCGCTATGTAGATAATGGCGCTCCAGCCGGTTTCTTTTAACGTATCGGTGAAAAAGGTGATCCACCAAAAGTACTTAGGGTCGCTGTTAAACAGGATTTCGCGTTCCTGGAGCCCGAACGCCATCATCAACTGATTGATCACACCGCCCTCGCCCAGCCAATTGAGCGCAATGCCGCCAAAAATCGTCCAGGCAATAAAGTGCGGCAGGTACGAAATGGTTTGTACCGTTCGCTTAAATCGAAGACTCCGTATTTCATTCAGCAGCAAGGCGAACAAGATAGGAATGGGAAAACCCAAGACCAGCTTGATGCTGCTCATTCCCAGAGTATTGCGAATCGAACGCCAAAAACGCTCATCCGTCAAAAAATCCTGAAAATGCTTCAGCCCGACAAACGGTGATTCTAGTAAGGGTTTGGCGATGCTGTAGTCCATAAATGCAATAATGAGCCAGAACATAGGGATATAACAAAAGATAAACATCCAGATGATTCCCGGGATAACCATGCTTTGCAATTGCCACTGCTTAAAAAGCGCTTTCATTTGTTCCGTTCTGTATTGGAACATTTTCCGTGCCCCCTTTCTATTTCATCGTATGAAAAAGCGTATAGGAAAAAAAGCCCATGATTATCGACCCTATCCCATTTTTTTAGATTTGTTTGACCAGCCGCAAAAATTAAGTATGCTGTGATTAAATGAAGGGAGTGTGCAAAGGATGAATAAACCTATATGGGAACAGAATTTCTTAGATAGAAATGCCGATTTAAAGCTATGGAATGTCCGCCTTGGCAACGACTTGTTAGATAATGAGGGTAATCCCATAGACCCAGGTTGGGGCAACGGAGAGCAGCAGTATTACACGGATCATTCCAGCAATCTGTATATCGATGAATTTGGCTTAAACCTGTGCGCGCGCAGCGAATCCATTGAAAAGGATGGGCGCAATTTTGCATATACCTCGGCTCGTTTGGATACAAAGGACCATTTTTCCTTTTGTTATGGCAAGTTGGTTGTGCGTGCAAAACTGCCGGTAGGGCAAGGGGTATGGCCTGCCATCTGGTTGCTTCCGCAGGAACAGGCTTACGGGCCTTGGCCAGCTTCCGGCGAGATTGATATCATGGAAGCCAAAGGCCGCTTGCCTCAGCAAATATCCGGAACACTGCACTACGGAAAGAATTGGGAACATCAAATCGTTGAGGAGTTCTCGCACCATTTTGAAAGCGGAACCATTAATGAATTCCATGATTATGCACTGGAATGGAATGCCAGTTCGATTCGATGGCTGGTAGACGGACATTGCTTTGCCGAGCGTTGCTTGGAGCCAGGCATTATGCCCTTTAACGAGTCATTTTATCTGGTGCTGAACCTTGCAGTGGGCGGCTGGTATGACAATGTAGCGGTTGACGAGACTGCACTGCCAGCGGTGATGACGGTTTCAGGGATATGGCTGTATCCATAATTAAAAATTTTGGAGATGCCCTCTTTTTCGATTTTCAATACCTACATCCCATCTGGTAGAATAGGGAAAACCATATTTCTCTATATTCTAGTAACTTAATTATAAGCTTGGGGAGGTAGACTATGGACAAAGAACTAGTGGCACAGCTGACACAGTGGCATGAAGATGATGAACACCAGAAGATTGTAGACACTCTGATGGAGATTCCTCCAGCGGACAGAGATTACGAGGTAGTCAGCAGTCTGGCAAGAGCGTATAACAATGTGGGATGTTATGAAGAAGCCCTTGAACACTTCGCGATGATTGCGGAACAAGGGCAGAATGATTATCTGTGGCATTTTCGTGTGGGATATTCCTACTATTATTTGAATCGATATGAGGAAGCGGTGAGAGTGCTGAGTATTGCCCATGACCTCGATCCGGATGATGAGAACACGGCCATGTTTTTGAAATTCAGCCAGCGCAAGCTTCGCAAAGAACAAGACGCCGCAGCCAGACGGGCAATCAGAGAACAGCATAATGATTCGGGGACGACTGCAGCTCCTTTTGACGGGATGGATCTCTCCGGCTTTTGGGACGATAGCGATTATGCGCTAAAAGAATATGTTTCTTCTCCGCCTACGGATGAGCTGATTGCTTCTGTAGAAGAAGAACTGGGTTACAAGCTTCCTGCCTCTTATATCAGTCTGATGAAGCAGCACAATGGGGGAGTGCCTTATAATACTTGTTTTCCGACCGAGGACGCGACCTCATGGGCTGAGGATCATATTGCGATTACGGGCATTATGGGCATCGGACGCGAGAAAAGCTATTCCATCTGCGGCGATCTCGGCAGCCCGTTCATGATTGAGGAGTGGGGGTATCCCGACATCGGCGTGGTAATTTGTGATTGCCCTTCGGCAGGCCATGATGTCGTGATGCTGGATTACCGCAATTGCGGGAGGGACGGCGAACCCGAGGTAATTCATGTGGATCAGGAAGATAATTATGAGATTACGTTTCTGGCCCAAGACTTCGAGACGTTTATACGCGGCCTGGTGAGTGATGAGGAATACGACACCTCTGAAGAAGATAAAGAGGAGGATTTGCGCAAAGTAGCCGTAGGCCAATTCTCACCTTTGCTTGCGAAGCTGTGCAGCGATGTGTCTGAGGTAGATCAGCTTGAGCAGAAGATCCGTAAAGTCTGTACCCGAATCGTTGAAGAGAAGGGACACTTCTCCTTTCATGCGGATGAGCTTTCTACTCTGATGTACGATGTGCAGTTCTGGCTGTACACAAGCTCTTATCCAAATACGAGCCGTCAACAATATCTGGATGTATATGAGAAAATGATCGCTTTTGGCGGCGAGTTCGGGCAAGGAGGATACGCTCCGGGATGGATCAGCGACTGGCTGGATGGGCGAATACGGGAAGAGCTAATCGTCCAGGAAAACGGGGTGCTTCGCTTCACAGATCAAGCCCGCTCTGAGGTCATTGCACGGCTGGAAGCGGAAGCTGCAAAATAGGAGACGTTGATTCGGGGGCTACTCTCCCGCACGGAGCTCGGTTGATCACAATCGTATTCAAGGGTCATCCCACAAAGGATGGCCCTTAAACTTGCCGTTTCAGACAGTGCACTCCGCATAATAAGCGAAAGAAAATTAAAGCGCTTACTCGTGAAGTATTTATATATAAATGTAATTATTAACATTTTTCGACAACATTCACCTTACTTTTACATGGTAGTTATGATATATTCTGGGCGAATATGGATAACAAAAAAGAAAGGGGAATGAGTATGGAAGCGTTGGTGTGGACATCTAATCATAAGCTGGAGCTTTGCGAATGGGAAGAGCCGCAGATTGCAGCACCGGATGAAGTCAAGATCCGGATTGAGATGACAGGTGTATGTGGAACAGATTTAGCAGTCATAACTGGGAAAGAGGAGGGGGTTCCAGGGGTCATTCGTGGTCATGAGGCAGTAGGGACTGTAATCCAAATCGGCAGCAACGTTGACCGTGTTAAGGTAGGCGACCGCGTAGTTATCGATCCGAATCAAAGCTGTGATGAATGCTATTTTTGCTTGAAGAAACAGCCGCACCTCTGTACGGGCATCGATGGAAATGGGATGCCTATTGCGGGTTTGAATCGAAATGGGACATTCACTTTTTTTTACTCAACTGCACAAACGTTTGCACACCGTCTTCCCGATCATATGAGCTGGGAGACGGGGGTTTTGATTGAGCCGCTTGCCTGTGTACTGCACAATTTCAAAGAAGCCAATGTCACAGCAGACGACAAGGTACTCATTCTTGGATCGGGTCCAATGGGACTGTTAAGCCAAATTGTGAGCAAGTCGAAATCTGCGCTCACGGTAGCGACTGAAGTTAATCCCTATCGGCTAGCTTTTGCCAGAGAGATCTCAGATTTTGCTTTAACCCCTGCCCAATTAAATCAAGCTACCGTAGACAAAATCTGTGCGGGACATAAGTTTGATGTGATTATCGATACGGTGGGCACTCAACTCGAAATGGCGGAAAAGTGGATTGAACGTGGAGGCCGCATCGTTCCTTTTGGTATTAATGCGAAGTATCGCTACACCTTTTCCCCTACTAAATTCGTGCAGCATGCAATAAAAATTATAGCAGCAGGTGAATACCGCCACATGTTCGAGGAAGCTTTGCGGTTTGCCGCTGAAACTCCTGAAATGGAGAAACTAGTGACTAGAAAAGTTAAGCTCAGTGAGCATGAAGCAGCGATAGACGAGTTGATCGGCTATGAATTGAACTCTTTGAAGGTGGTTGGGAGTGAAACCGTAAAGACGGTTTTTGTTCCCTAAACGTAAGACTACAATCAATGAGAGGTGGCACTGTTGATGAGCAATGATAGCAAATTCAGATTAATTAAAGATTACTTGTCTACACAAAAGGCTAAAGACATAGAGCCAATTTGGATACCCGCAGTGTGGAATGAGTGCCAATATGAGCGTGTTCTCTTAGAAAAAGAGGGTGAAATTTGTGTACACCCGTATGATTTTTTGACAGATCATTTGAATTATCTGGACAGGCTTTCGTGGAGATATCTGCTTAAGGAACGCACAAATCTGGACGATAGCGCGATCTATTCTTCGCTTATTCGCTATTCTACGGCTTGGGATTACAACCATGACGGAAAAATTGAATCGGGTACTTTTTTAAGATTCTTTATTCTTCTGCCTCTGCTAAAGAAAATGGGCATCAATATTCTGTACATGCTTCCAGTTAACCAGTACAGCAAGTTGAATCTGAAGGGGGATATTGGGTCCCCTTACGCAGTGCAATCGTTATTCCATTTGGACGAGAACCTGCACGATAGCCTATTGGATGATATGGAGGAGTTTACGATCCACGATGAGCTCAGCGCTTTGGTAGAGGCTTGTCATTTACTTGATATTAAGACTGTTGTTGACTTCATTCCCCGTGTGACGGCGAAAAACAGTGCGTTCATTACCGAGCATCCTGAATGGGTGTATTGGATCAAAATGGATGAATTAGAAGGCTTTGCGCCGCCCGCAATTCCCCAGCTTGGATTTTTTGAGGAGTGTACGCCGGACAAATTGGAGACGGTCTACCGCAGCCAGGAGACAGCAGTATTTCTGCGGAAGTTCACGCCACCGCCCAATGAACTCCATCCAATCCTTTGGCAGCACTTGAAAGAGAAAGCTGCTAAAACAGGAGAGGAGCTATTAACTTTGGTGGAGCAAGAGATGGGGATAACGACTGCTCCAGCGCATTCGGATTGGATAAATGATGTGCAGCCGATTTGGACAGACATTACGTTCTTACGCCTCTACCAGGATTTCTCTCCGCAAGTGAGACATCTTATAAGTCCGGATCAGGCGCCATATGTCCTTTTTGATACGATTAAATGCAATGACTACCCGGGAGAGGAGCCGAATCTGGAGCTGTGGGATGTTCTGGAGGAGGCAGTACGGGTTAATCTCGAAAAATTTGGGATTGACGGCTTCCGCATCGACATCGGACACGTGCTTCCTATTCCGTTGTTGACTCGTATTTTTGACACGATTAAAGAGATGAATCCAAATGCGATCTTAATCAGCGAAGATTTGTTCAATCGCAACCACAAGAAGGCAGCAAACACCGGCTATAACATTATGCTTGGCAGTGGATGGAACGTCATGACACAAATTACTAAAGAGAATCTCATTTCATTCTTAGAAGAGCTGCCTGAGTTGAATATTCATATATTTGCCTGTGCAGAAACAGCAGATACTCCTCGGATCACCAGCCGTGGCGGTGTAGAGGTTGCTCGGATGATCGCGGTATTTAATCAATTTCTTCCGAACGCAATTCCATACGTGACGACGGGTTATGAAATGAATGAGGAGCAGCCGCTCAACTGTGGTCTTGGAGACAACACGAACGGAAAGGAGATTTCCCGAGCTTTTTTTAACGTTATGCAAATTAATTGGACCAATCCTACACCGATGCTGCCGCTGTTGGCGGAGCTAAGTGAACTCAAGAAAGATTGGCGCCACCTAGTGAAGCCGGAAAACTTTTTCGTGGCTCAATCCCCGGAAGGTATTGTTCTGTACGGGTATATGCAAGGGGATGAAACGCTGCTGTGCTGCTTTAACTTGAGTGCTGATGCTTTCTGCCAAGTTGATTTGAAGGTTGCCGTACCTGGCCGATGCCCAATGACGGTAACACTGGATAGTTCCTTAACGGGTAGCAGCGTAGGTCAGGCGTTCGATTGCTTGCTGCTTGCGCCTAATCAGGCTTTAGTGCTCGTAAACAATCATAGACAATTTAGGTAAGGGAGAGAGGCTGCAATGGAAAAGAACAATAAGGAAGTCGTGGTATGGCATGAGTTTGATGGTCCAGGAGATACCTCGATTGAGGTGCTGGAGGGAATTTGTAAGCTGTATACAGAGCGCTTCGGCGTACAAATTACACCACAAGTGATGAATATTACGGAGCTGACTGCGCGCCTGAACCAAATTAAGGACACCCAGCAAGGTCCGCATCTGGCGATGGTTCCTGCTGACATGTCCTCCTATGTGGAGAACGGTCTTTACTCCGAAGTACCGGGCGGGCTATTTGACGATACGCTGACTGAGGGAGCCCTTTCAACGATGCAAATGAATGGTGTTCAGTATGGTATCCCTGTATTGCGGGGTAATCATCTGGTTGTGTATTACAACCCGTTGATTTACCCTAGTGCGCCGACGACATGGGACGTGTTCGAAGAGGCAGCAGAAAAGTTATCCGCCCAAGGTATCATACCGATTGGAGCAGACTTACAGCAAGGCTATTGGTTTATTCCGTTCCTTACAGCTTTCGGCGGTTGGCCTGTACAGAATGGAAAGCCGAATATCGTCACCTCTGAAATGAAGCAGGCGCTTCAGTTTATTCGCGACAAGATGGATCAAGGCGTGCTCGTTAGTCTCGACGGCTCCACAGGACTGCTTGAGCAGTTCATTGACGGTAAGATCGGCGCCATTATTTGTGGCGAGTGGATTTATAACCATCTAGATAAACATATGAACAATAGGCTTGCGGTTTGCCAGCTTCCGAGCATCGAAGGGCGGCAATCATTATCCATGTCTTCTTCTATTGGCCTGATCTACCCTAATCATTCATTAACGTCCGAGGAGCGGGAAGATATTTTATCATTCACGCGCTTTATGCTGAGTGACGAATGCCAAACTATGTGGACGCTGGGTGTACAGCGGATTCCGGCTCAGGAAGAGGTGCTGAACCATCTAGCTGCCTCTGCTGCGCCTAACAGAAAGATGATTTTATCGCTTTTGGATCACTCACGGCCGATGCCGACTTATCCCTTCATGATCCATGTATGGGAGGCGTTAAATGCGGGTCTTATCGAGCTGCCCTTGAGCAATCCTGAACAAGCATTGAACAAAATAGAACAGACTATTCAAGCCTCTTGGGGCGCATTTAAAAGCTAATTAGAGATGGGGAGAGCCAAATGAAAACAACGATATTCAGCCAAATTTCTATTGATGGAAAGCTCACTATGGGCGCTGGTAATTCGAGTAAAGAGCTTTTTTCTTTATTTTCCAGTGAGGATATGGAATTTATTCATCTATTCCGGGGGAAGGTGCAGGGAATTATGGTCGGCAAAAATACAATTTTGACGGACAATCCCTTTCTTACTAATCGGTATGAGGAAAATAAAAATCCAATTCGTATCATTCCGACAACTACCTTGGATATTCCGCTAGATTGCAATGTACTCTCGGACCAAGGGAAGACGATTATTGTCACGACCGAGAAAGGACGGGATGAAGAAAAAATCAAACAGATCCGGCAAAGAGGAAAGGAGTGCCTTATCTGCGGCGAGGATAAAGTAGATTTTGTGGAGCTTGAACGTCAGTTGGAGGAGAACTATGGGATTACCAGTCTGATGGTCGAAGGCGGCGGATTCTTAAACTGGCATATTTTCAATCAGGATATCGTCGATGAGATTATTCTAATGCAGCTTCCAATCATCATAGGCGGCTCCACAAACATTACTTTAGTGGATGGAGACGGGTATCAGCAATTGAACTTTGCGAAAAAGTTCAAGGTTGTAGAAATTCAACCAAAAGATAACTACACGCTCATGCGCTACAAAAAGGTGATCTAACCTCAAACTAAGTCATAGACTGCGAATGGCTATAAGTTCTGGAAAAATCGAGAATATGGGGGTTGTGAACGATACATGTCAGAGAAAGAAGATTTCTACAAAAGTGTGTATAAAATCGCTGTGCCCGTTACGCTTCAAAGCTTGCTGATGGCATTGCTTAATTTGACGGATCAATTGATGGTTGGGCAGCTGGGAGATGTGGCAATTGCCTCGGTGGGGATGTCGACCAAAATATACGGGATCATCGCGGTTGTCTTGGCCGGTTTATCGACGGGTGTATCCATATATGCAGCCCAGTTTTGGGGAAATAAAGATTCCAAAAGCGTCTCTCAAGTACTGGGTCTCGGACTGATCACTGGCTTTGCGTTCTCGTTCCTGTTCTCTGCGGCTGTCTTTATCGATTCGCCGCTCTTTCTGAGCCTATTCACTACAGACATGAATGTAATAGATGAGGGTTATATCTTTCTCCAGATAATGTCGATCGGTTTTGTGCCTGTCATGCTCACGATGATGTATTCCGCGATTTTACGCAGTACTGGCCATGCCAAATGGCCGATGTATGTAAGTCTAATTGCAGTTGGCTTGAATATTATACTGAATTACGTACTTATTTACGGACATTTCGGTGCTCCTGCGCTTGGTCTGAAGGGCGCTGCCATTGCTACTCTTATCTCTAGGGTCTTCGAATGCTTGTTGATCATTGGTGCCGTGTACCGGTATCGTTTACCGGGAGCTGTCGGGTTAAAGAACTTATTCATTGTTCCTAAACCGCTCATTCGCAAGTTTTTTGGAACGACCTATCCGCTGCTACTGACTGAATTAATCTGGGTATTGGGCGAAACAGCATATGCGATTATTTATAGCCGTATGGGGACGATGGAAATGACTGCGATGACCATTACCTTCCCACTTCAGGGTCTTTGCATTGGCCTATTATCGGGTCTGGCTAGTGCAGCAGGGGTAATGGTTGGCAACCGTTTGGGTGCGAATGAATCTGATATCGCACTCGATCATGCGAAAAGATTCATTCGTCTAGGCATCATTATCTCTCTGATCGTCGGGGTTATCATTGCGGCAGGCTCGAAGCTGTATGTCTCTGCGTTCAATATCTCCGAGGACGCTAAACAAATGAGCATGTATATCGTTATCGTGTTTGCTGGATTTCTTTGGGTCAAAGTATCCAATATGATTATAGCCGGCGGTATACTAAACAGCGGAGGAGACAGCAAGTTCGTATTCGGCATGGAGTCTACCGCAACGTGGCTGATAGGAGTCCCATCCGGGCTGTTGCTGTCATACATTTGGAAGCAACCTGTCTACCTTGTGTATCTCGTCATCTCGCTGGAGGAGGTTGTCCGCTTTGGCTTCGGCTACGCCCGGATTTACTCCCGTAAGTGGATGAGAAATTTAGTTAGCGATCTGGCTGAAAAAGCTATGTAACATACGACCTGATTGAATCGATGCGGAGGATTAATCTCCCCCTAAATTAGATATCTCTTCACTTAACAATGCAAAAGGTACTGCCTCAAGGTAGTGCCTTTTGCATTGTTTTTTAAATATCCAGTTGTTAACTGCCAAGTATCTTAACCACTACGTTTTAAAGCACTAGTTACTTCGTTGACGGTTATTTTGATCATAAAGTAGAATTTTTACGTCGAAGAAGTAGCAAAAAACCACCAACTTACATTGGTGGTTTACGATCCATATAGTATTATTTCAATTCAATCTGTCCTTGTTCGGTTCCCCAGAACCCAGTTTGGACATTCAAAAGAAAGCCAGTCATATCTTCTGGGATTTCAAATACTACATTGCCTGTTTGAGCCAATCCAGGATTGATTCCTTCATATAAAAAATAGTCTCCGGAAGTAGTAATCAACGTTGATGGGTTATACGTAACTTCATCTTTTAGGAGCTGAAAGTATGATGAGTCTGTGGTAATCATTTTTTTACCAGCATTTTTAACAGTTACATTTACTACTAGGAAAATACTTCCGTCAGCACTAGGTGAGTAGGATAAGTAATTTCCATCTTTAATTTCCTTGGTAGTAGTTACCTTGTTAACTTTAAAAACAACATCGCCAACTTGTAATTCTTCTCCTTTTTTTGCTAGTTTTTTCGCATCTTCTTTTGAGGTGCCCTTTGTTTCTACAGAGTTTGCGGTGGTATTAGATTTGCTAGTTGTGTCGTTTGAACTATCCTTATCTTTAGCAAATATACCAATGACAATGATTAGTACAATTAAAGCGATGAATCCCAGACACCCGATTTTAAAAATCTTTTTCAAATAAAACCCTCCCAATTAGGTAATTTGAACCATTATGTGTACTATAAATATATCGGAAATTCCAGAAAATTCTTTATAAGGATTATGCTTTTTTTGAAAAAAATTGTTTATAAGGAAAGTTGAGTAAACCGATATGCCTTTGAGTAGTTTCTTGGTAAGTTTTTAATAGTATTAGTGCAGTGTTTGAATATTTCTCGGGAGCCGTAGATGAGAGAAAGATAGGCCGCACTCCATGAAGGAGAGCGGCCTATTTCTTTTTACATTTACTTAGGTTGCTTACGTCTTCTGAGATAGGCCCAGATCACAAATACTGCTGCTAGAGCAATAATGGCGCTAATGGTGATAGACCTTGTTAGGTGATTATTATAGTCCGCGTAATACGCGGAAGCAATGGTTTCCCAACCATCCTGCTCGTCATCGGAAAAGTCGTTCTGCATCGTCTGCAACACGTCTATTAAATGTTCTGGGGTTTGAGGCTCTATATTAGTGGTTAGTCCTTTAGCTTCTGCCGATGAGGCTTGTTGTGGAACAATGATGAATTCCTGATTGTCTTTCTTGAAGGCAGCTATATATTCGTCGCGCTCACGGATTAGTATGGGCTCACTCCCTTCACCCTCAGCCTGTAGAGATTCAATAACATAGGCCAGAGTATCAGGATTCCCTCCAAACTCAGTAACTTGATAGGACCCGTTTGAATCCTTTTGAATGATCAATTTAGATTTGGGTATCCCGCCCGATAAAATAAGAAACTCCCAGATCTCTTGGGGTGTGACCGTTTCAATCAGACTATTGGAAGCTTGCCTAAGCTTAGCGCCATCAATAAAATGAATTTGCATTCCTTCGCCTACGGTAATTTTACTAATCTCTGCTTCATTGTTGTAACCGTATCCTTTAGGGTCTTTAGAAAGCCCTTCTCTAATCAATGTTAATCCTTCTTTATTCGCAAAAGAAATAACATCTTCAGCTACGGCCTGAGCCCATGCAGGCAAGGGAAAAGTCAGAAATAATAAAAATAAAGCTATGGTTAACAACAGCATTTTCTTAATGGGAAGCCCTCCTAAAAAATATTTGCTGAAGCCATGAATTCCCCATCTCCAGGTTCTATCGTAGTTTAAATTTACCATATATTAACTATTTTTTGAAGTTTTAATGGTTTCATAAATCTAAAATAGTTTATGGACTGTTCAACAAATTTTGTGAGTGCTGCAGAGGTGATTTTATAGGATCAACTCCGCAAGACGATGAATGCCCTGCTCGATCGCTGCCTCATTTACTTTTGCAAACCCTAATACCCATCCTTTTCTTTTGCTATCCAAACAATAGGGCCCAAGAGGGTACACACGTATTCCATGTTGTAGGGCTAACTTTGTCACAGCTTCTTCGTCGAATGTTTCCTCAGCTTCTAATAACATATGTAATCCAGTTTCTACTCCACTGAGCGTGAAGCGCTCCCCTAAACCGCTAGCCATAATAGCTTTTGCCATGACCTCGTGTCTTCGCCGGTACACATTTCTGACTCTTCGCATATGGCGCATAAAATGACCATTTTTAATGAAGTGGGTTAGTGTTAGCTGATCCATAATCGGAAGATGACGGTAAGTCAGCTCCTGCACCTTCGCTAGCTGAGCAATCGCCTCGACTGATCCAACAATAGCCGAAATACGAATACCTGGTGCAATCATTTTAGAGAAACTCATGAGGTACAAAGTATTATTAGATGCCTGACTAAACAGCGTTGGCAGCGGCTCCCCGCGATATCGAAATTCACTATCATAATCGTCTTCAATGATCCAAAATCGTTCTTGAACGGCCTTATACAGCAATTGTTGCCGGCGGGGCTCCGACATAACGACCCCTACTGCGCACTGGTGGGAAGGGGTGGCAAAGACCAGCTTGGATTGCGGGTGAATATGTTCAACCACTAGACCATACTCATCAACGGGAACGGGTACCACATTCATACGGCGGTATCTCATTGCCATCCAAGCAGCTGGGAAACCTGGATCCTCTACTGAGACAGTGTCCCCATCAGCTAAAAGTGACTGTGCGATTAAGTCAATACTATGCTGAGCTCCTGAGGTCAACAGAATCTGATTGGTTTGGACATGTATGCCCCGTTCAAGTGATAAATAACGCTGTATTTGCTCACGTAATGGTGTGTACCCGTAGCAGTTACCGTAAGCCCAGCTTGATAAATCCATTTCAGCGGATGCCTGGAGCAGCGATTGCCGCCAGTTTTTTTGAAATTGTTCATCCAAATAGGGTTCATGGGGACTGAAATCAATATCCACTTCTAGCTGTTCTTTACCTCTGAACCAGTCATGTAATTGATCAACAGCTGAGTCTAGCAAGGAGAGTGACGGAGGTGTGGGGCCCTCTGTTTCTATTTCCTTCGTGGACATAGTGACTTGCTTCCACGTACTAACTCGCGTCCCTCCCCGGCGGGAGGTAACTGTATAACCTCGACTTAACAATTCCTCATAGACGATCTGTATAGTTGAGCGGGAGACACCTACGATGTGCGCAAGTTCGCGGGTAGGAATCAGTAATTCTCCTGGTGCCCAGACTCCGCTAGTAATATTATGAATCGCTTGATCAAGCAATTGCTGCCAGATTGGTCTCTTATCATTGCGAATTACTTTCATCATCGTACATACCTCCAAATAGAAACTCCAATCATAAAAAACGAATTATGGATTGCTCTAAACAGCGAATTTTGGATATTTTAATACAATCCATTCATTGATATACTACCGTAACAACGCTGGTATCCGCAATTTAAATAAAAGGAGAGATTCGATATGAATTCGGTTCGTTACAAGACCAGGGAATGCTTAGATCAAGAGAAGATTGAAAGGTTCCTTCACCAAACGAGATTAGGTTATCTGGGGTTGGTTGATGGGAACCTCCCTTATGTTGTGCCACTTAATTATGTATGGACTGAAGGGAAACTGTATATTCACGGGGCTGGAGATGGAAGACGTAATCAGGTCATGCGTGATAATCCGGAGGTATGTTTTACGGTATGTGAGGAATACGGAACTATTACAGACCCGGTACCAGCCAAAACGGATACAGCTTATATGAGCGTAATGATATTTGGACAAGCAGAACCGATTTCAGATTTGGATGAAGCCACACACGTACTTCAGGAATTGATCAATAAATACGTACCGGGTTATTATAATCGCCCCTTGTCCAAGCAGCATGTGGAAAAGTATAGATCGGCTGTATTTGGCGGTCCGGTTCAAGTTTATCGGGTAATTCCGCATCATATCACGGCAAAAGAAAGTCCTATTGAAGCAGAAAAAATGTATAAAAGGAGTTGAAAATGATATTTTTAATGATTGACGAAAGCTCATAAGTATAACAAAAGCCACTCCGCTAAGGAATGGCTTTTCTTCATTTACTCTGCAATTACTAGTTACAACTGAGGTTCCTTGCTAACTAGGTTTGCTTTCTTTTCAATCATGAGCTTGTTTTTCGTGGGCATAAATAATGTTATAACAAATGCGGCAATGGATAAAATCATCATGAAGTAGTAGGCGTCACTTGCCCCAAGAATCGATGTAAGGGATTTAAGGATCTCAGGAGTAGCGGAGGGATTATTCTGCATCAGTGTAGTTGCATGACTGGTTGCCTGCACTGTATAAATTGTAATTACGACAGCAGTACCAATGGCCCCGGCAATTTGGCGAACGGTATTATTCACAGCTGTACCATGAGTGCCGAGTTGTTTGGGCAACGCATTTAGTCCGGCTGTATTGAGTGGCATAGTAATGAAGCTTAATCCAATTCGCAGGCCTATGGTACGAATCATTAGATAAGTATACGTGGTCGATTCAGATAAATCTGTTACCGCCCACATAGATGGAATAATAAACAATAGGCCAATGATGAACAGCGGTTTCGCACCGAAACGGTCGTATAATTTACCGGTGACGGGTGACATGAACGCATTTACGAGTGCGCCCGGCAACAATAGTAGTCCTGCATCAAATGCTGTAAACCCGCGACCATTCTGCAGATAAATAGGCAATAAGATCATATCTGCGTACATCATCATTGTGATTAATACGTTAATAAGAGATGTCATCGTAAACACTTTATTTTTGAAGACCGACAGGTTTAGCAGTGGATCATCCGATTTGATTTGTCGAAGACAGAATACGGCTGTTACCACGACCCCAATCCCTAAGGTTAGGATCACGATTACATCATCCCAGCCTTTACTTCCTGCACTACTGAAGCCGTATAAAATTAAGCCGAATCCGACGGTTGATAAAAGAACACTTACCACATCAAGCTTCGACTTAGACGTCTCAGATACATTCACTAAATACTTGAACGCCAACGCTATAACAATGAGGACAAGTGGAATAAGCCCGATAAATAACCAGCGCCAAGAGTGGTATTCGACAACAAATCCCGCAAGGGTCGGCCCAATAGCAGGAGCGAATATCATCGCCAGCCCAAGCAGTCCCATAGCGCTGCCACGTTTTTCAACGGGGAAGATCGCGAGCACAACACTCATCATGAGCGGCATTATAATGCCAGCACCGGCAGCTTGGATCATCCGTCCGATTAAGAGTAGACTAAAGCTCGGCGCTGCTGCACAAATTATAGAACCGATTAATAAAAATGACATGGCACTTATAAATAATTGCCGTGTTGTAAAACGTTTCATTAAATAGGCCGTAATCGGAATCAAAATCCCGTTGATCAGCATAAATCCTGTTGAAATCCATTGTACGGTTGTTGCTGTGACATCAAAAACATCCATCAAACTACTTAAGGCGACATTTAAAAGCGTCTGATTGAGTGTGGATAAGAAACAACCAAAGATTAAGATGGTTAGTAAGATCCCTTTATTTATGTTCTTAGTGTCTTCTTGCATGTTGCAGTCCTCTCTTCATTGCTTTTTCGACATAGTGTCAATAAAATAAATCATATCAGGATTTAAAAAGTATTCCTATTTGCAATTTTATTGAAAATGTCGACTAATCGACAGAATAGGCAAATTAGTTGATGAAAGGCCATTTAAACGATAATAGAGGGATGAAATGACTGAACATAAAAGAGTTGACCCACGAGCCATTCGCTCAAAAAAGATGTTGAAAAACGCTGTTTTTTCATTATTGGCCGACAATGTGGAGATTTCGCAATTGACCGTCCAAAAAATCGCCAACCGCGCGGAACTAAATCGCGCAACGTTTTATTTGCATTATGAGGATATTAACGATTTATTGCGCCAGATCGTACATGAAATCTTCGATGACCTATCCATGAAGGTTGAACCGCTATTACAAATGAAGAGCAACAACGAACAGGAGCAGCTGATCACCTTTTTAAATTATTTTTTTGAATACCGGAAAGTTTTTGCTGTATTGATTGAGCATAAAGGCTTCAAAAACCACTTGACCAACCTGTTAAAAAATACTGTCGAAAAACGAAGAAACGCGAGGAACATTGACTCTACTAAGGAGGTAGTCTCCGTTGATATTATTGCAGCCTCACTACTGGGGATTATTATGTGGTGGATTAAGGATGGCAACCAATATAGCGCTGAATACATAGCGGGGCAAATTACCTTGATGTATAAAAGAAGATATTTATAAGGGCTTTTATGATATATTCAAGTAAAGTTTGAGTCCCTAGCCAATATTCATAAAAAAGGAAGTGCGAACAATGGATTTAGAAACGGTCATGCAAGAGCTTGAAGCTCTCGGCAAGGAACGCACCAAGAAAATATATCTATCCAATGGCGCGCACGAACCGCTTTTTGGTGTGGCCACAGGCCAGATGAAGCCTATCTTCAGAAAAATAAAACATAATCAACCCTTGGCCGAGCAGCTTTATGCTACAGGAAATTATGACGCTATGTATTTTGCCGGGGTGATCGCGGAGCCTAAAGCAATGACAGAGTCGGATTTTGAGCGGTGGATTGCTGGGGCTTATTTTTATATGCTATCGGACTTTGTGGTGGCAGTAACGTTGGCGGAGACGGATATTGCACAAGAGGTTTCTGATAAATGGATTGCAAGTGAGATAGAGTTGAAAATGTCGGCGGGCTGGAACTGTTACTGCTGGCTGCTCGGAAATCGCCCGGACAGTGAATTTTCCGCAGAAAAATTGGCCGCTATGTTGGAGCTTGCTAAAAATACGATTCATGATGCCCCTGAACGAACGAAATACGCAATGAACAATTTCATCTACACTGTGGGCGTATCCTATCTGCCGCTTCATGATAAAGCGGTTGAGATTGCAAAGGAAGTTGGTCCGGTGGAAGTCCATACCGGTAGTGCAAAAAGCAAGATTTTGAATGCTTCAATTAATATTCAAAAGGCAGTTGATAAATCGCAGCTGGGCTTCAAACGAAAACATGTAAGGTGTTAGTCAGTCATGGAGTGCTAAGGAGAGCGTATTGAAGGTTGTGCCTGCAGACAGAAGAATTGGGGGCTTGGCTGACAAGCCCTTAATTGTGTGCAATAAAAGTTAATGGAACAATAATAAAGCGGTAATTAATGTTATTGACAAAATATTTGACAATGATTAGTATTGAAAAATATTAAAAATGAAGTTAGCGACATAAAAATTAAATAATTCGCAAGCTATGATTGCTATGGATCACACTATAGCAGGAGCAGCTTCTGGAGAGACCGTGGGGGAATCCCCCGGCGCCGAAGGGTTCACAATCTCAGGCAAAAGGACAGAAGAGTACTAGATAATTCATTTGTTATTCTGATCATCGTCAGAATAAATAAATGTATTTTATTTATTATTCTTATACCTAAGAGATTGGAGCGTATCCAATCTCTTTTTTGTTATCATTTTCACTTGTTATTTTTTTCACATAAGGGGGAGTTCGAAATGGCAGCACAAGAATTAAAGAGAGATTTAGAGAATCGACATGTTCAGCTCATTGCGATTGGTGGAACCATCGGTACCGGATTATTTTTAGGATCTGGAAAAGCTATACAGCTGGCAGGACCATCGATCATTTTTGCTTATTTAATCGTGGGTATCGCTATTTTCTTTGTGATGAGGGCATTGGGAGAACTTCTGTTGTCAAAAGCAGGTTATCAATCTTTTACAGACATTGCCGAAGACTATCTTGGACCGCGGGCGGCGTTTGTAACTGGATGGACCTATTGGTTTTGCTGGATCATGACGGCTATGGCCGATATTATAGCTGTTGGGGTCTATGTACAATATTGGTTTGATATCCCGCAATGGATACCCGCAGTCATTTGTTTAATTATTTTATTAGGACTCAATTTATTAACTGTAAAAAGCTTTGGCGAATTGGAATTTTGGTTTGCTTTAATTAAGGTAATCACTATTCTCGCGTTAATTGCCATAGGGGTAGTTTTACTGGTGATTGGATTCAAAACAACTACCGGAACGGTTGCGCTCAGTAATATTTGGGCACATGGGGGAGTATTTCCAAACGGGATTTCCGGGTTCTTACTTTCATTTCAAATGGTTGTGTTTGCTTTTGTGGGTGTGGAATTGGTGGGGGTATCAGCAGCGGAAACATCCAATCCAGAAAAAACTATCCCATCGGCGATTAATAAAATACCTTTACGAATTCTATTTTTCTACGTGGGTGCTATTATTGCCTTATTATGCATCAACGCTTGGACAGAACTAAACCCGGCAGAAAGTCCTTTTGTTAAAACATTTAGTTTAGTGGGGATTCCGATTGCCGCGGGGGTTATTAATTTCGTTGTATTAACTTCAGCTGCTTCTGCTTGTAACAGCGGGATGTTCTCAACAAGCCGGATTCTATACAATCTAAGCAGAAATGACCAGGCTCCAGCCAACTTTGCAAAGCTTAATAAAAATCATGTACCAAGTAATGCTTTATTCATATCCACGCTTGTCTTATCTGTAGGGGCTTTGTTGAGTAAGCTGATTCCGGAGACGGCCTTTGGCATCGTGACAACGATTAGTGCCATTTGTTTCATCTGGGTTTGGGGCGTCGTTCTAATTTGCCATTTGCGATATAAAAAGACGAAGCCGGAATTGCAGGCCAAATCAAAATTCAAGGCACCGTTCACACCTTTTGTGAATTATGTTGTTCTAGCCTTGTTTGCAATCATACTCATAATTATGCTGTTTGCTGATGAAACTCGTCCGGCATTATTGTTGACGCCTTTATGGTTTATTTTATTATTTGTTTTGTATTCGATAAATAGAAGAAAGAGGGAAAGAGATAATAAAATAATCAGGACCGAAACACCTCTCTAGTTTATGAGGAAAGCTTTAACCGGCGCAGAAGCCGTGGTTATATTCAACCGCGACTGGGCAGGGAGCCCTTGCCGGTTTCAAGCGTTCCTACATGGACGTTTGCTTAAAGAATATGCAAAGTTAAACAGAAAACCGGAAGATACTGTTAAAATGGTATCTCCCGGTTTTTTAGTTTTTTACAAACTATAATATCATCGAGTTTACAGTTTTTTTCAGTTATTGTTTATTACTATTTCAACTGATATAATTCTTATTTCGACAATAAGTTTACAAGTAAGATAACTATCGTAATGGTAAAATCAATTTAAAAGTGGTGAATTCATGAGAGAGTTCTACAGTCGGGTGAATCGAAAAACCTATTACATATTAATGTTAATGATCATCGTTCTTATGATGTTTGGATTGATACTATCTACCCTAGAGTTAGATGGGATTGATTTTGGTTATATCATTCATTTTTTATGTGTGGCGTTTCTAACGGTTTGTTTATGGATTTACCCTAAGCATGAGACACATACTTTTAGAAAGATTATCATTCTATTTGGATTTGCGTATTTTTATACGCTATTCTTTTTATATCCTCAAACATGGACTACCTATATCCTCATTTGTCTTATTCCTGCACTGTCTATTCTATTTTTTGATTTAAAATTGTTCTATTTTTCCTTCATTATAAATGGGGTACTAATGGTAGTTACATTTGGCTATATCCTCTTGATTGATAGAGGGGATTTATATACATATTTACATTATGATATGCTAGGCAATTTCATTAATATAATAGCGGTTCAAGTGTTATTATTTTTCATTTTTCAAATATCATTTAAACGGATGAAAAAACAGCAGCTTTATTATGAACAATTACAGCAATCTGAGCGTTTAAAGATGGTTGGACAATTAACAGCTGCCGTTGCGCACGAAATTAGAAATCCAGTGACAGTGGTTAGAGGTTTTTTGCAGTTTTTTGATGAGGATCCTTCATTTGATGATCCTATGAAAAGAAAATTTAAATTAATGATTGATGAATTAAACACAGTAGAACAGATTATCTCGCAATTTCTAACCCTTTCAAAGCCAAATGGAGAGCAAAAATTAGAAAAAGTAGATGTGAAGGATGTACTTGAAAGTGTTACAGGATTGCTCCATTCCTACGCAATGTTATCTGATAATCAAATCGTTACCTACGTAGAAGAAGATTGCATGATTTCTATTAATAAAATTGAATTTAAGCAGCTGCTTATTAATATAATAAAAAATGCTTTAGAGGCTTCGGAAGTTGGTAAATCTGTCTCTATTATGGCGAATAGGAACAATAATTTTATTGAGATAACAATCATCGATGAAGGAAGCGGGATGTCGGAAGCTGAGGTTAAGTCGCTAGGCACTCCTTTTTATTCATTAAAAAGTAATGGAACAGGTTTAGGATTAATGATTTGCTTTAATATCGTAGAAAAATACGGCGGGGAAATTTATTATAGTAGCTCTGAAGGTAAGGGGACAACAGCTACTATCCGCTTTTTAGCTATAAATGATCAGTAATAATGAGCCTTCTTTCAATTGAACAAAGGGGATTACCTCAAGCCTTCGGCTGGAGAGGTAATCCCCTTTTCCTAGCTGCGTTAACGATTATTTTAGAGGGATTTTGATCTCCAGTTGCTTGTTATAATTTTTAACTACATTGCCTTTGGCATCTAATTTATAAGCCCCGGTGTTGCCTTTTTCAAATACGGCTTGATAAGGTCTGATAACTAGATATTCAGCGGCTGAGCGAGGCGCTTCGAACAATAAATCTTCAGAAACCGTATTTTGAGTTGCTGCAATAGAATCTCTTGCAATAGATTCTAATTTATTGCCCAGATTATCATAAATGTCATATCCTAAAGCCTGGCCTTGGGTGGCAACCCCTTTAACCGCTAAAGCGATACGCACAGAAGTCTCTCCCGCAGCAACACGGGTGGTTTTGATTTCAAATTGGTTGTCTTTCTTTATAGCAGGTAGCTGAATATTACGCACTAATCCTGCTTGCTTGAGGGAAAATTTAAGTACATACGGGTTTTCGATTCCGTTAAGCTTCACATAGATACTCAATTCAGAGGAAGCCAGGCTTGCCTTTTGTTGCTCGGTTAGCCATCCGGTCTGCAATACAACAACCGCCTTGTTGGCATCTCCGTCACTGATCCAGCGTGGTGTTTTTAAATCGATGCCTCCTGGTTGAGCGAGCTTGGCGTCTATTCCCACAATAGTACCTTCTGCAAGATAGGGTTCGCCTTTATCATTTAAGGTTACTCCTGCGAGCATTCCTGAAAATAGCGATCCCTCACGGCTCAGGTCGATCTTAATATAATTACCGTCAAACTGTGCACTGCCCTTTAAAGTAAGCTGATCGTGTGAATCGGCCACTTTTGTTGTATTCAGGGAAGCTTCAACAGCGGGTTGAGCACTGGATGCTTGGGTTAAAGCTGGCATTCCCAACGCTCCTAGGCATACAGCAGCACTTAAAATTACAGACATCTTCTTAGTCGTTTTTTTCATGATATTATCAAGCTCCTTAATTTTTATTTAACTAGCACGTTTATCTCTAGACCGTCAATATAATGCTTCACTGGGTTTCCAGAACTGTCTGTTTTAAATGCTCCATTCTTACTTTGTGGGTTCTCAAACTCATAAAGATAGCCACGGATTGTGAGCATATTAGGGTGTTTCTCAAATGGCTCAGTAAGCAAATCGACATTAAGTGACCTATTGGAAGTCGAGAGGACTTTCTGCGAAATATCTTTCAGCACCTGTCCTTGTTGATCCTTTACTTCAAAGCCCACTAAACTCAATGCTGTATGATCTTCGTCTGTATCCTGTTCCAGCATGAGCGACAGGCGTGTCGTTAATGGACTATATTCCAGCTTTTTCAGGATCAAACTCCATCCTCCAACTTGTGCGCGTATATCAGGTGTGGAAATTTTATTAATCGTAGCCTTCCGCGCAGGAATTTGGAGAACAAACGGTTCATCAATACCGTTTAAGTCAAGGGTTACGGTCAATACAAATCGATCAGGAAAAGGTTTGTTGGAGATCCCCGAATTCGAGGAATCCACTAGTCTAAAAATAGCTGTGTTGCTTTCAGCACCTTCTATCCAGCTTAGAAACGGCATAGCTTTCCAGAGACCTTCTGAAAATTTCTCCAGGGAAGCCCCGTCGATCAATACTTCTGCAGAGGTTATCGCACCTTCCGCTAGAAAAGGCTTCCCATCCGCTCCAATCGTTACTCCGGCTAGCTTACCTTCCAGTTCTTCTCCCTCACGCTTCACCGAGAATGCCAACCGGCTGCCATCAAATACAGCCTCTTCGGCAGACAAGGTGATCCCTTCATGCGTATCACTGCTGTTTAGACGGGAAGTCAGTCCCAGACGCTGGGCCGCTTGTAATCCTATATCATCTGCCCGTTCAAAAATACCACCTATCAAGGGAAGCTGCTTGAGCGCATTGGCCAACGTAGGCGGATAGATAGCCGTTAGCATAACACTTAACAATATCGCCGCAGTCACAGCAGCTGTGATTTTTGGATAAATCCGCTTTTTCTTTTCCTTTTCCACAGGATCCTGGACAATGGTGGCCAGCGATGCATAAATCGAATCCTGCCGTGATCGTAGTAAAGGAGGAAGCTCCTGTATATTAGCTTTCCCTAGCTCCCTGATCTGCTTTTCTAAATTGTTATTATTCATTAGCAAGACCCTCCTCCGGCACAGGATGTATCTGTTTGGACAACAATCTCCGTGCGCGATGGAGTCGTGCCCTGACCGCTCCCTCGGAGATGTCGAGCACATCTGCAATCTGCTTAATGGATAAATCGTCATAATAAAAAAGCACGATAGCAAGCCGCAGGGATTCGTCCAACTGATTAATGAAGCTTTGCAGGTCTACGTTGCCTGAATCTTCAAAATGCACATAGGAAACGACCGGTTCCTCGGGAATTTCCGCCACAGCTATAGTTCGTTCTCGCATACGAAGTAACTGATTGCATTCATTAATCAGGATGCGTATAACCCAGGTTTTAAAAAACTTAGGCTGCTTAAGGTTGGCCAACCCTTTATACACCTTCAGTGTTGTTTCCTGAAGAGCATCCGCGCAATCTTCATCTTTTAGCAGAATGGTTTTGGCTAATCTGTACAACTGGGATTCCAGTTGCCTGAAAAGACGGGTAAACGCCTCGTGGTCGCCTTTCTGCGCTTTTTTGATATCCAGTTCGTTTTCCAGCAAATGATTTTTCCTCCTTGAGGGCCCTCTGTATAATTAGATGGAGAAGACATACAAAAAGTTATATTTAGGATAAAATTCATTCTCCTGGACAAATCACTTACCTCGGTAGTGGTATAAAGTCCGTGCAATTCATTGTTTTGGCAAGGGGAGTTTCAAGTGGATAAACTGAAAAAAATCCAGAATTACCACCTTAACTGAAAAGAAGTAGTGGGGTAATCCTGAATTAAAAAGTGTATACATATACCTTGGTACGCAGTGTGTCCGTGCATGTTATGGTACGGACAGGCTGCATGCCTGGAAGGGCAAAACAAATGCTAATAACCACCGCACCCGGCAGTAGCTCACGCTTGAACTTTTCCGCCAGCCGTTTCATCGCTCCGGGAAATAAGTAACAAAGAACAATATCCGCATGCTCGTAAGAACTGCTATAAATATCCCCACGTACATAACGGAGCCTTCCGTGGAGCAGATTCTGGCCTTTGGCTGCTCGTAGCATACGTGTGCCGAACCTAGTAAGCAGCTGGGATGTCCATAAGGGAATACTGGAATTTTCAATGCCTGTCAGCCTTTTGCCTGGACATTGGCGAATAACATCCATACCAAGTGTTCCCCAACCCGATCCCGCCTCCACAATGCTGCTATATCCCGGAATCCGATTCACCTCAACGGCAACAGCCGAGCGTACAGATTTTGACGTAGGCATCGGCGATATCCCGTTCCTCCAGCTCACCAGCACAATCGACACCATGGATAACAAGGCTGCGAAGGCGATGAGCCAAGCGATGGCTTGAATCACAATCAATACGATCATTCCTTCTTCATCTGCTAGAAGTTGGCTTCAAATTCTCTTACTTTCTCCCAGCATTTCGTTTATCAACTTGATATTTATAAAGATCCAGAATTTCCTTGCTTTCAATATCTTGACCTACATAAAAAATCAGAGTGGGATCATTTACTGGATGGGCATAAGAAAGGTAAGTGCGATGTATAAAATCAAAATCCATCTTACCCAGCTGGAAATCGATTTGATATTTATCTTCTAAATAGATTTCAAATTGCTTTTTTAAAGCCAGAGACTTCCACGGAAGTCCAAAGAATAAAAAGTAGACTCCTATAAGAAATATCAAAAAAATTAAGAGGAAAAGCGACTTTTTACTGAGAATGGTATGTTTTATAATTCATAACCCTCCCTAGCGTTTATTCTACATGAACTTTGCTGGAAATATCAAAATCAACCTCTTCAAGAAATTCAATAACTTCTCCATTGGGACTGTGAATGATCGCGTTTTTTATTAGAAGAGGCGGTTCGCCCAGAGACAGAGAGTCCGGTGCTATAAAAGCTTTTGCCCCATGTGCAAGGGCTTTTTGATACATCTCCTCTACATTATCTACATAGAAGGCAAGATGTAATAACGCTCCGTGCGCTATATCTTCATCAGACAAGGCTTTTTTTCCTTGAGCGGCGATGACTGCATCATTATCAAAAATCTCAATGCAGGTTCTGCGGTCAGGTGAAATCAGCATGGAGGCTTCTTTGATCTGAAAGGATGGCAGACTCCAATGATGACCTAGCTTAAATCCTAAAACGTCAATATAGAAAGAAATAGTTGCTTTATAGTCTTTGGCTTGAATCGCTACATGTGCAAGGCCTTTTACACTCATTTATAATCGCTCCCAACTTTAATATATATTTATTATAGTTGTATTAAAATATGAGATATATATATAAGATAAGTGTTTTGTAGTAATATGGTTATTAAATTTAAGGTATTTTAGTGGAATCAGTTTATTTTATAAAATGAGTTTAGGAGGCGCTTGCTATGGAACAACTTATAGATGACATTGATAAAAAGATTATGCAATTACTTCAGTACAATGCCCGAATGTCCATTTCACAAATCAGCAAAGAGGTTTCGATGTCACAACCCTCTGTTAAAGAACGAATGATCAAGCTGGAGGAAAGGAATATCATTTCTGGGTATCATACAGCTTTTAATCTACGAGATCTGGATCGGGGCACAACTACGTTTATTCTATTAAAAACAGAACATTGCCAAGAGATTACGGATTTTTGCAAAAATGCTATGGAAGTTACCGATTTATATCGGATTAGCGGTGAATATAATTATCTCATAAAGGTGCAAACCGCGTCGATTGAGGAGTTAGCTGAATTCCAAGACAACCTTATAAAGTTTGGACCTTCAAAATCTCATATCAGTCTGAAAAATATATTGGAAAACAGGGTGTTGCTCTAAAGCCCATTTTCCAAACACAATATCTAGTAACCGCTTTCATTCCATTGTAGAATGGATGAAAACAACGTTAGCATTGACTCGGATACAAGGGAGCATGGGTATGGAGAGATTTTTATTTAGTAAAAAGTATATTCCGTTCACCTATAAGATGATGATACCGTACCTCATTCTAGTATTGCTGACAGATGTATTGGTGGGTTATATAGCTTATACGATGCTCGTAGAGTCCAGAACGGAAATGGCGGAAACGAATGTCCGGACAGCTTTGAAGCAGACGAGGAACAATATCGAATATCAGACAGATGAAATCAAACGAATGACTAACTCGCTGTTTCTCAATACGAATTTTCAGAATGCTCTGCAGTTTAGGGGAGATGCATTGGAAAACATGCTCAAAATGAGGGATGACATCGTTCCTTATATGAAAGCCCCTCTGCAATTGTATGGGAACAATCTGAGACTTGTGCTTTATACCGCGAATGAGACGATGCTTGAAATCCCCGGTGATGATATGTCTGTACCTATCGGTAGAAGCGATTATTATATTCTTTCTGATCAGGTTATTGAAAATAAGGAATGGTTCAAGTCGATCGTTGCCAATAACAAAGACAGCTTGTGGCTTCAGGCGGACAGCGACAGTGAACTAAGCAATATTTCGTATTTCCGCAAGCTGGTTTCTTCCAAGGGAGGCCCGTCGATTATTGGTTATATTCGCGTCACGGCGAGAATTGACGAGCTTTTTGGCAATTTCGATACCTTTCCAATTGAACAGGGCATAGACCTTCGCCTAGTGGATAGGGTTAGTGGATTAACGCTTTATGAACAAGGTATTGTCGATGAACATGCGAAGCAAGATGCTTATCTGATCATTAGTGAAGATATTCCGTTGTCTGACTATGCTATCGAGGTACGGGTGCCGCGTGCATACTTAAATAAAGATGCTAGCCGAATGCAGAAGGTGATCACCACTGTTTGTTTGATCAGCTTTTTAGTCATGGCGGTGATCGGCTTCCTCGTTGCCCGCATATCAGGCAAAAAAATTAAGCGAATCGTATATTTGGTCCGGTCGTTTCAGGAAGGGAATTTTTATAAAAGAATTGGGTTTGCCGGGAACGATGAATTTGTCTACATTGCTAATAGTTTTAATCAGATGGCGACTAGCATCCAGGACTTAATCCAGAACGTCTATGAGCAAGGTATTCAGAAAAAGCAAGCAGAACTGGATGTGCTTCAAGCTCAGATCAGTCCGCACTTTTTGTACAATACATTGTCGACCATTGGCAGCTTGGCCAATTTGGGCGAAGTTGAGAAGGTTACACAGATGGTACAAGGTCTTTCTAAATTCTATCGCCTCACCTTGAATGAAGGACATGTCTATATCTCTCTTGAAAAAGAGCTGGAGCAGGTAAGGATGTACCTTGAAATTCAGAGGGTAAAGTATGCCGATGCTTTTGAGGTTTATTATGATATTGATCCTGATATTTTACAGGTTCCCATCATCAAGCTGATTTTGCAGCCATTTGTAGAAAATATATTCAAGCATGCTTGGTTTGGGGAGACGATTGCGATCCGGATTACCGGAAAACGGCTGGGTGAACGCATCGAGCTTAAGGTCATCGATAACGGAATTGGTATGCGGGCGGACACACTGCGAAATATGCGTTCGAGCTCATTCCATTCGAGCAGCTATGGACTGAGAAACGTGGAGGAACGAATCAAGCTGAGATACGGCAATGATTTCGGCATTCATATCGGCAGTTACTTTGGGGCAGGAACGACCGTTCAAATTATCTTACCGGTGGATAATGCGGAAATCCGGGAAGTTATGGGGGAGTAAATAGTATGGCGATGGAGATCAACGTTCTGCTGGTGGATGATGAAGTGATCGATTTGGAATGGCTGAGACGGCGGGTGGCGGGCAGTGATCATTTGCCTTTGCATAGCGTGAGAACGGCAACGAGCGGTTTTTCCGCTTTAAAAATGATGGAGCAGCACCGCGTTGATATCATTCTCTCCGATATCCGCATGCCGATTATGTCAGGTGTGGAATTTGCCCGGAAAGCGAAGGAGATTAACCCTGAGGTCCATCTGCTTTTTATTAGCGGACATCAGGATTTCAACTATGCCAAAGAGGCGATTCAATTAAATGCCTCCGGTTATTTGCTTAAACCCGTCGATGATGACGAGTTGAATAAGACGCTGACTGAACTCTGCGCCAAGATTGAGAAGGAGAGGAAGCAGCATATTTCCTTGTCGGAAACACTGACGCTTGTGAATCAGGAGCTGCTGCTGCGCTGGTTTAACGAGACTGCCCCGGGGCAGGTCGAGACGCACATTCACAACGTTCTCACGTTATACTTACAAGGCGCGTCGGCGGTCGCCATCGTCGAGATCGACGATATGGCACGGAAAATCCAAACTTGGACGGAAGAAGAGCGGAGTTTATGGAGCAGCACCGCCAATCAGTTTATCCGGAAGTTCGCGCAAGATCAAAATTTAGGCATGGTCATCACAACCTATGACTATCATTTTGTGATCCTAGCTGCGGTTCAGGAACAATATTTTACCGCTTTGATGGAAGAGCTCATTCGGTCATTCTATCAGGAGTTCTCCTGTTCAATTACGATTGGAAGAGGGATGTACACAACAGAACTGGGTAAGCTGCATGATTCCTATCGGCAAGCTCAGGCTGCTTTAAGTATTAAATGGATTGTTGGGAAAAACAGAATCATCCAAGATGCTTCGGAATGGAGCCCGAAGGAAAAAATCGCCTCAGATTTAGAGGTTATTGTGGACCGGATGCTTAAAGCGATGCTCGACTACGACCTTACCACCATTGATGATTGTTTGCTGAAGCTGTTTGCCGGGGACAGTCCGCTCTCCCAGAAAAACGACATCTACGATATCATTATTCGAATTACCTCCAAGCTTCATGCCGATCTGCAGCAAATGAACGAGCATCTATACGAGATTTTAAATTGGGATTCGCATCATCCCTTTGTGCTGTTTCAGTTCGAAACGGTGCATGATATTCTCTCGTGGCTGAGAAGAAGGTTCTTTGAGTTGTCGGAGCTGCTTTATTTGAAACGGCAAAGACAAAAGCGGAAGTTAATTGATGAAATCACGGAATATGTGAAAGAAAGATTAGATCAAAAAATAACGCTGAACGAAGTGGCCGCCCACTTCGATTTTACGCCTAACTATCTGGGTCATTTGTTCAAGCTTGAAACCAACAGTTTATTCAGCGATTTTTTAAGTGAATTACGGATGAAACGGGTATGCGAGCTGCTCGAAGATCCGACTAAGAAAGTGTATGAGATTGCGGAACAAGCCGGATATAAAAATATTATTTATTTTAACAGACAGTTCAAGCACTACATGGGCATGTCGCCCGGCGAGTACCGGAAGAAAAATAAAATCTAACAAAACAGCGGTGAAATGAAAACCCGGCGATGATTTTTCTGTTATTGGAGAATCGCTGCCGGGTGTTTTTGGTTTATCCGCTAACCTTTTTTTGTCGAATCGTTGAATTAGTATTATGTTTAGTTGTTTCGCTGAATTATCTAAGCGTCTTCGCCCTTTTATAATGAGAGATATAGAGAAGAGAGGGGTGCAAAGATGAAAGGGCATACATTTTGGAGCGATTTGAAAAATTACAGGGTTCTCTTGCTGATGCTGGCTCCGGCGGTTGCTTTTTTCCTTCTGTTTGCCTACGTCCCGATGGCGGGTATTATTATTGCCTTCAAGCATTACGATTACGCGGGCGGTATTTTTGGAAGTGCCTGGAACGGACTCGACAACTTCCGCTTTTTCTTTGAATCAGGCGATGCTTGGCGGGTAACACGAAATACAGCACTATATAACATTGCGTTTATCGTCGTCAATAACAGTTTGCAAATTTTTGCAGCGATTATGTTGTTTGAGGTCGGTGGTAAATGGTTCCGCAAAATCACACAATCGGCGTTGTTCCTGCCTTACTTTATCTCATGGGTCGTTGTCGGAGCGATTGCTTATAACCTGCTCAATTATGATATTGGCACCGTGAATGCTTTGCTCAGAGGTATCGGACTCCAGCCTGTCGATATTTATAATACACCTTCCTATTGGCCGTATATCCTGGTTATAGTTTCTGCATGGAAAAGTCTCGGATACGGAACGGTAATGTACTTGGCTGCGATTACGGGGATAGATACAGAAATGTATGAAGCGGCCGAAATTGATGGGGCTAATATTTTTCAGCGAATTATGAAAGTAACCATTCCAAATTTGTATCCGACGATTATTATTCTGGTGCTGCTGGCGGTCGGAAATATTTTCCGTGGTGATTTCGGGATGTTCTATAATATGATCGGCAACAACGGCTTGCTGTTCTCCTCGACAGACGTTATCGACACTTTCGTATTTAGGTCACTGATTACTTCGAATGATATCGGCATGTCAGCTGCAGCTGGTGTTTTCCAGTCCGTTCTTGGCTTTGCGACGATCATGTCAGTGAACTATGCTGTCCGTAAATACGACAAAGACCGCGCTCTGTTCTAATCGTATCAGGAGTTAAGTCTTTCATAATGGAGGTAACGATATGAAGCAGCTCGATCGTAAAATATTTTCAGGTATTGGTTATGTGTCCCTGATTTTTCTCTCAGTTTTATGTATTTTCCCTTTTATACTTGTCGTATCTTCATCCTTTACGGAAGAAACCAAAATCCTAACGGATGGTTATCAATTTATACCGACGGCCTTCTCAACCGAGGCCTACAGCATTTTGTTTAAGTATCCCGAACAGATGATTCAAGCCTATATAGTGACAATAGGGGTTACTATACTCGGCACGGTGCTTGGCTTGTTTCTGACTTCGATGACTGCTTATGCGCTATCCCGAAAAGATTTTAAGTGGCGCAATAAATTTTCATTTTTCTTTTTCTTTACGACTTTGTTCAGCGGCGGTTTAGTTCCGTGGTATCTGCTTATGGTCAACTACCTGCATATGAAGGATACGCTGATGGCCTTAGTGGTTCCGATGATGCTCAATGTCTTTTATATCATTGTTATGAAGTCTTTTATGGGCAGCATTCCGGAAGCGATTGTAGAATCAGCAAAAATTGACGGCGCAGGCGACTTTAAGATCTATGCTCGTCTAATCCTGCCGCTGTCCAAGCCGGCGTTAGCTACCATTGGATTGTTTCTAGCGCTAGCCTACTGGAATGACTGGTACAATGCATTGCTGTTTGTATCGAATGAAAACTTGATGCCGCTTCAATATTATTTGTATAAAATGCTAGGCAATATGGATGGCATGCGCAAAGCGATGATGGGTGCAGGGGCAGTCGTAACGACATCGATCCCAACCGAGAGTTTGAAAATGGCGATGACAGTTGTGGCCACTGGCCCGATTTTGCTGGCTTATCCATTCGTGCAGAGGTATTTTGTCCAAGGTTTGACGATTGGTGCTGTGAAAGGATGAACCCGGGGACACTCGGTTTATCAATATAATTAAACACAAGGGGGAAGGCTTGAGATGCTGAAGAGAAATAGATTGATAATGCTAGCGCTCGTTTTAACCTTCGTAATGATTCTAAGTGCATGTGGTGGTGGAAACAACAATGCTAATACTTCTGCACAGGCTACAAATAATGCGTCAGAGGGGGGAAGCGACACTACGAACACCTCAGAACCTGCAACTACCTCAGACACCCTTGATACCTCAAAAGAAGTGAAGCTGAAAATGATTTTTGTTGGCCCTAAACCGATAGACTATGATAGCGTTTTTGCTGAGATTAATAAAAAGCTGAAAGAAAAAATTAATGCTACTGTAGAGGGCGAGTTCCTGGATTGGTCGGACTGGGCGCAAAAATATCCGTTGAAGCTGGCAGCAAATGAAGATTTTGACCTCATCTATTCGGCAAACTGGGCTGGCTACAATGACCAGGCGTTGAAAGGCGGATTCCTGGAATTGACTGATGAGCTGCTTACCAAATATATGCCGCAGACTTTAGCAGCCATGTCTGATGTGAGCTGGGATCAGGCTAAAGTAAACGGCAAACTGTACATGGTTCCACAAAACAGAGGGGAATCCGTTGAAAAACTGATTTTGTACCGTGAGGATTTGCGTAAGAAATACAATCTTCCTGAGATCAACAGCCCAGAAGCGTATGCCACTTACTTGAAAACCATAGCGCAAAACGAAAAAGGAATTACACCGTTCACTCCGGAAACAGGAGACTGGAAATTTCATAATTTGGACCGTGTATTGCTGAAGCAGCAAAACGAATGGAATATGTTTGATCTCGACCTTCCGTTTGCTTTCAAATTGACGGATGAAAAAGGGCAAGTATTTAACGTATATGAAACCCAAGAGTTTAAAGATCTACTCGTATATTACAAAGATCTTGCTGATAACAATGCATGGTCGAAAAACGTCCTTAACAGTAAAAATGATCATCAGGCCGATTTTAAAGCAGGCAAAACAGCATCGATTACACACAACAACGGAACACTTGGAGCACTTATGGCTTTGATGCGCCAAGAGAATTCCCCTTATGAAGTAGCTTTGGCTGACATCAACCAAGGCAAGAAGAAATCAGTGGCAATTTCAACACAAAACGGTACTTCGATCCACGCTACTTCCAGAAATGTGGAACGCTCCTTGATGTTCCTCGATCTGATGCAAAATGATAAAGAACTGCACGACCTGATGATGTACGGCCTTAGCGGTGTACATTACGAAGCGGTTGGCGATGACAAATATAAAGCACTTGAAAAGAATCCGAACTTTATGGGCTTCTCTAACTGGAACTTCAACTCGCCACTTAACCGTGACAATGAAGCATTCCCGCAAGAAGCAAACGATCTGGCTAAAGGCTGGGAAGCAAATGTCTATCACTACGCGCTTGAAACCTTTGTATTCGATAACAGCAAAGTGAAAACGGAAATTGCCAACATTGGTAACGTAATGCTCCGTTATGCGATTCCGCTCGAATACGGCGTAATTAAAGATATCGATAAAGGTCTTGAAGATCTGAACAAGCAACTGAAGTCCGCTGGCATTGATAAAATCCAAACCGAACTGCAAACTCAAATTGATGCTTTTTTGGCAAACAAATAAGATAAGGAATAAGGGAGACCTAACAGTCATCAAATGGCTGTTAGGTCTCCCTGTTTAATTGAACTCATCCGCGGGTGAAGTCGCTATCGGACACAGCGGACCCCACAGTCGCTGAAAATCAGTAGACTCAGGAGAACGGATACTCTTTGTGAAAAGGAATAAAAAAGAAGAACCGGCATGAGCTGCCGGTTCTTCTTAATATATAATTTGCGCACAACGAAATAACGTGATAATATGAGAAGACCACTGTTAATTCGCGTATTTTAGACAGATTTATTACATCTTATTTATACATTAATAATACCATGCGGATTAGCAGTTTGTCAAATTTGTATTTTTGCTTCTTGATAACAACCTTGAAAAGGAGCGTGTTAGTAAAAATGTTAAACGAAAAAGATTGGCAGCGAGAACAGGAACGGCTAGATTTGGTCACGGAAGAATTGCAATCAAAGATTGGCGAGCTGGAACCGGAAGTGACAGGATTACGTGAACAGGTAACGGACATCCGCAAGCGGTTTTGGGAGGAAGTTACGGTCAATACGAGCACACATGAGGATTTCGAGGAGACCTTTTACAGTATAAAACAGCAAGAAGCGTTGTTGTCTGAACGGGAGCGTAGTCACCGCCAACGGATGCAGCGTTATAAGAACATGAAACGGCTGCTGCCGTCGCCCTATTTTGGACGAATGGACTTTCAAGAAGATGGGTTGAACTCCAGTGAGCAAATCTATGTCGGGGTGGCGTCTTTCATCGATGCAGAAGGTGTGAATTTTCTGGTATATGACTGGCGGACACCTATTGCAAGTATGTATTATGACCATTCGCCAGGCCCCGCCTCTTACGATACACCGGGAGGACAAATCTCGGGAACGATGATGCTGAAGCGGCAATACCAGATCCGTCAGGGTCAGCTTCAGAACGTGTTCGATACGAGCTTAACGATCGGTGATGAATTACTTCAGCAGGTGCTTGGTAAGGGTGCGGATTCACAAATGAAGAGCATCGTGGCGACTATTCAGAAGGAACAGAATGCTATTATCCGCAACGATAGTAGTCGTATGCTCATTGTGCAGGGGGCTGCGGGCAGTGGGAAAACATCCGCAGCGCTGCAACGGGTAGCCTATTTGCTATATAAACACCGCGATAGGCTCAAGGCGGATCAGATTGTTCTTTTTTCGCCTAACCCGATGTTTAACAGTTATGTATCCACGGTGCTTCCCGAGCTTGGCGAAGAGAATATGCAGCAAACTACCTTTCAGGAGTATATTGATTATTGGCTTGGATCTACGCTTCGTCTAGAGGACCCGTTCGAGCAGATTGAATATGTACTGACGTCCAAAGCTTCTCCAGAGTATGAAGCGCGGCTAACTGGCATGCAGTATAAAGCTTCAGAAGCTTTTCTGCATGCTCTGCAAAACTATGCGTTGTGGTTAGGGAAGGAAGGGATGTTGTTTCATAGTATCCGCTTTCGGGATCGCGAGTTGATTACTGCGGAGCAGATGAAATCGCAATTTTACAGCTATGATAGCTCCATTCGTTTGGCTAATCGCATCGTTTTATTGCGTGAATGGCTACTGCGTCAGTTGGCTTCGCTGGAGCGTCAGGAACAGGAGGTATTCTGGGTTCAAGATGAACTCGATTACCTCGATACCGATCAGTATGCCGAAGCCTACAGTGAGATACTTAAGAAATATCGGCGGGAGGAAGCCGTCTTCGATTTTACGACTCAGTATCTTGAGAACTATGGGGATTTTCCTAATCAGGACCAAGGGGAAGAGAATGTTTTTGACTTTGGTCTGCAGGAAGAAGAACTGCTGCGCCGCATGATTGTGAAGGAGCACTTTAAACCGCTGAGACGCGATGTCAAACGGTTTGAGTTCATAGATACGATTGGGTTATACGATCAGTTGTTTAGTGATGAAACCATCTATCGGAGAATGACAAACGAGACTGAGGTGCCTGCTCAGTGGCAGGAAATCTGTAAGCAAACGAAGGAAAAGCTGAGCTGCGATGAACTCTTTTGCGAGGATGCGACTCCATTCCTGTATTTAAAAGAACTTGTCGAGGGTACTCGTATGAACACAGAAGTTCGGCATCTGTTTATCGATGAAGGCCAGGATTATTCGCCGTTCCAATACGCGTTTCTCAAACAGCTGTTTCCCCGCGCGCGCATGACTGTGCTCGGCGATTTCGGCCAAGCGATTTTCCCTCAAGCAACGAATTTGCACGAGGTGGATTCGCCTTTGATCCGGCTTTATGGGGAAGATGAAACGATCCTGATCCGTCTAATTCGAAGTTATCGTTCAACTCGTCAGATTGTGGAGTTTACGAAGGCGTTGCTGCCTAATGAGGAGATCGTACCTTTTGAAAGAGAGGGTGAGAAGCCGTTCCTAGTGAAGGCGAGTAGCGACGTAGAGCGGGCGATAAGAATTAAAGAGGATCTCGCGGCGCTGATGGCTGAAGGGCTCGACTCTATTGCCGTTATTACCAAGACTGCAGCTGAAAGCCGTGCGGTCTATGAAGAATTAAAGAAACAAGGATGCGAAGCTCTGCGGCTTATTACGAAAGAGACGCTCACTTTTGAGAAGGGCATTTTAGTAATTCCCGCTTATCTCGCAAAAGGGGTTGAATTCGACGCCGTACTGATTTATGATGCTTCCACACAGACGTATGATCGGGAAAGCGAACGCAAGCTTTTTTATACAGCCTGTACGCGTGCGATGCATCGGCTTCTGCTGTACACAACAGGTGATTGGTCACACTTTATTCAGCCGTTAGAGGTATCTTTATATGAGGTCGTGCAATGAGATTGGAGAGATAAATGAAAAGCATATTGTATAAGTATATGAGTAAATTTACATCTCTTAATGAAATGGAACAGCAGGATATTGTTGAAGGTATTCCTATTGAGGAATACAAGAAGGGAACGGTACTCCTTAGACAAGGAGACGTTCCCTCAAAATGTTTTTTTGTATTAAAGGGATGTGTGAGGCAGTCCTCGGTAGATGAATCGGGTAAAGAAGTCACATCTAATTTTTATACGGAAGAGCAAGCGGTTTCGATTTTTAATCGGCATCAAGAGAGTAGACCCTCAGCGTACACCTTAACCTGCCTAGAAGACAGCATATTGGTGGTTGGTGATCTTAATGCGGAACAGGATATGCTCCATAAACACGCTCAGCTGGAAACCATGATACGCAAAATGGTAGAGGAAAACCTGGGTGAGGTTCAGGATGAGTTGACTTCCTTTATTGCTTCCAATCCTGAAGAACGTTACAAAGCCTTGTTACAAAAAAGACCTCATTTACTTACCCGTGTCCCCCAACATCAACTAGCCAGTTATTTGGGGATTACGCCAGAGTCATTAAGTAGAATTAAGAAGCGGGTTCATTCCGGTGATGAATAGCAAAATCGTTATACACTTTTGGGGATTTTTCCACCTCTAAGCAGTAGCCATATCCCAAAGCCTAGTTCTCCTACAATCATAGGAATAGTAAAAATAAAATTAAGTGTTGTAATGACTGCCTCATATTGTGGGAGAAACATTTTGCTTAGATGAATGATAATATAGCCTATTGAAGCAAGCAGCAGCAGGATGCTGATTACTTTAGGAATGACATCGGATTTTAAAGCCACATAGCCCACTATTAACAAATGCCCGCCAAAAACGACTAACCCCATAGACCAAATGAATTGAAATGCATCCAGAAATAACATCATAAATGCTTGAGTTTGTTCGATTGTTAATGTGGAAAAGCCATTTGTGTTTCCCGTGAGCAGCAGCACAAATATCAAGGTTAAGATAGAGATTGCCAATATAGCGGAATAGGTTAAACGGAGCCATGCGCCGAGTAATGAAAGATTTTGGTTGACGGGTTCTAGAAACACATAAAACGCCCAGGCGACCAGAATGTCAGCAATCATAATGATGATCCAGCCCAAGATTTCCCCTTTGAAAAGGTTGTTGGAAGATACGATGTTAATAAATGTGGCACTGGCATCGCCTTGCACAACAAGAGTCCCATGGACAAAGCCATATGAAAAAAATGAAGCGAGGGTCATGATGATCAGTGATATTCCAGCTGTTAAAGCGGACTTACGCTGATTCGACAGGTCTTTTTCTGAGATAGCCATAAGATAGCCTCCTAAAGGACTTTTATTTTATTGTAATTAGGAGTACTATGCCGGGCATTGACTTAAATCAAGACTCTGAATTTAATCAAGCGAAGTAAGTATCATTGTTATCGCGTTATCAACAAAGGATCGCTCCGGGCGAGATTTCAAGAGTACAGTAAGCCCTATTAGCGATACGATTAGTGCTTGTGCCAAGGCCTTCGCATTTACACCACCCTTAAGCTCACCTGATTGTATACCGCGTTCAATAGTTTCTTGAAATATGACCGATAGATACATTTGATGTTCTCTTGTAAGGATCTCGAATTTCTCATCATGAGGTGCCAGCTCGACCATTGTATTGATGCAAAAACATCCTCGGTTCACACTGCCTGAATACTCCTCCGCCACCACATCTTCAAAAAAACTACGAAAGGCTTTTTTCACGGATGGATTGCTTTGAAGTTGGGCTCGGACACGAGAAGCATGGGACATCGTATATTTACGTAGCGCAGCTTCGAACAATTCTTTTTTGTCTCCAAAAGCTGAGTATATACTGGGGCGTTGAATGCCCATTCTGGAAGTTAAATCACTTAATGAGGTAGCCTCATATCCCTTTTCCCAAAATAGCTCCATAGCTGATTCTAATACTTTTTCCTCGTCAAATTCACGGGTTCGAGCCATTATAACACCCCTCTTTATATTTGATTTCAATAATTGATTACCGAACAGTATTTTATAATACTAGAACTAGTCGTATAAATTGTCAAATGAAAGTCGGTGGCATCAAATATTTATGTTGACATCATTTGTTTTGTGGGATAAATTTACTGAGCACAATAACATACTGATCGGTATGGAAAGTGTTTGCGATTTAAATTTAACAGAGAAAGGGTGTGTCCAAAATGCAAGGGACTAAAGAGAAGCTTTCGTCACAAGAGACGCATACGCCATCTGATTCTATTCATGCTTCCTCGATGCCTCGTTATATGACACTTTTGTTTGCCGTTGTCTGCGGGATGTCGGTTGCAAACATCTACTTTGCACAACCATTGCTTGATCATTTGTCGAGAGAATTTGGTATTGATTATTCAACCATTGGTATTCTTATTACTATCACGCAGATTTTTTATGCAGTGGGGCTGTTACTGCTCGTGCCACTAGGAGATTTACTGAATCAGCGCTGCCTGATTATCGGCCAGATGTTATTATCTGTGGTGGCTTTGATTATCGTGGGTACTGCCTCTTCCAGCACGGTACTATTCGTAGGTATGGCCTCAGTGGGACTACTCGCTGTTGTAACACAGACGCTTGTTGCGTTCGCGGCGACAATGGCTGCCCCTGCCGAACGCGGGCGAGTCGTAGGCATGGTCACAAGTGGAATTGTGATTGGAATACTTCTTGCGCGATCCATTTCAGGAATACTTACAGATCTTGCAGGTTGGCGTTCCGTATACCTTTTTTCTGCTGCTTTAATGCTTTGTATGGTGTGTACATTATTTAGGGTGTTGCCAAATGTGGAACGTGAGGTAAAAACACTGTCATACGCTCAGCTGCTTAGTTCAGTGTTTATGTTGTTTGTGCAAGAGAGAGTATTGCGTATCCGCGCTATTCTGGCTTTGCTGATTTTTACTGCTTTCAGTATTCTGTGGACTTCTGTGGTCTTGCCTCTCAGTGCTCCGCCGTTATCACTTTCACATACTGCAATTGGGGCATTTGGTCTGGCGGGAATTGTGGGAGCATTAGCTGCTGCGCGGGCGGGAAAGCTAGCTGATCAGGGTCATGGACAGAGAACGACAGGCATAGCATTACTTCTATTGTTGATTTCATGGTGGTTTATCAGTTTTACGGAGCAGTCGCTGTTGGCATTGGTCATTGGTATTGTTCTGCTTGATTTGGCTGTGCAGGCGGTGCATGTCACCAATCAAAGTATCATACTTACCTTGCGCATGGAGGCACGTAGTCGGCTCACCGCAGGGTATATGGTTTTTTACTCCATTGGAAGTGCTACCGGATCGATTGCTTCCACTCAAATATATTCTCACTATGGCTGGAACGGGGTATGTTGGCTTGGAGCTTCTGTTAGTGCTGTGGCTTTTTTATTTTGGGCTGTAACCTTGCGTGCTACGAATGCCGCGTTGCAACGGCGCCCTGCTTGGAAATAATCGGGGCAAGTCAATAAGGGTGGAGGTTCCGGTTTCCGGGCATGTTATTTAAAACAGGTTTGGGAGGGGATAAGGATGTCTAGAAGAAACAGGAAATATGCAGTGCCGGGAGCCAGCCGCGGAATGCAAATTTTTAAAGCGGAAGTGATGCGCCGCGAGGGGTATGACGTAGATCCGGAGCGGCCTGATGATGTGAAATACGAAGTTGCAAAAGAACTGGGTGTCCCTTTGGAGCACGGTCAAAATGGTCATTTGAGCACAGAATCGGTGGGCCAGATCGGCGGTAAAATTGGTGGATCGATGGTCCGCGAAATGATTCGTCTCGCACAGCAGCAATTGGTGGACCAGGAAAGGCAGTAGCATTTTTCTAATATATGTTGCTGAGATCGCGGGAGGCGGTTTTTGTCCTATATTGTATGGGACTGAGACCGTCCTTTCGGTGTTTGCGTTATTTTATATTTGTATAGTAAAAAAATTCCTGAAATTCCCTAAAACAACCTGATTCATGGTAGAATTTTACCGATGTTCCACGGTATAGTGGAGAAGGATATATCATCATTCAAGTCTGTAGTGGGAGAGGAATTATCAGATGAATCAGAGATATCGCAAACGCAACACGGCTGCTTTTACGGGGGCATCGTATTTTGCATTGGGGGCAGGACTTTTTCTATTCTGTTTGGGAGTGTACAACGACACTTGGGAGCTAAACGTAAAAGGGTATTATTTGCTCTGTATGGTGTTAATTACGATTTCCTGTATCGTTGTGCAAAAGGTGGTCAGGGACAATACAGAGGATAAAGAATTTCGTTTGGATAACCCTAAACACAGGATGAGAAACACAGGGGCCTTCACAATTATGGCTTTTGTGGGTTTGATTATCGGGTATGCGATGTTTTTTATTGGCCTTTACAATGCTCCATTTGAATTAAATGTAAAGGGGTATTACATAGCTGTTATTCTCTTGATTTCTTATAGCGCTATTGGCGTTCAGAAAGTGACGCGGGATAACGCGGAAGATAACGAGATTCTTGCCGAGCAAGAGGCGAGACGGGACATCCAAGGATAAAGAGGGATATAGCCAGCTTTCTCGCTGCCAACAGCAAGCTGCTTCAACTTTACTTACCATCATAAATTGTAAACAGGAGCTTCGTGTATTAACGGAGCTTCTTTTTATTTTTTTGAATAGCAGCAATAATCTTGCCGATCTAAATATTATGAGGACTATTTGTTAGAACAACATCCTTAGTTTGGATTGTTTTTTACTATACGGTTCTCTATACTCTTCATAATACTTGAAGTAGGAGTGGATAATGGATGATCCGCCTGAAGGATATAGGGAAGTTCCAGGAACTGCCGCAAATGGCCATGCATATTTACAATGGAAACATTCCGGAATTAGAGGCTGCCATTAGAGCAGGCTGGGATATTGAAGAGGGCATCGTCCTTAGCCAATATACTACGTTAACCCCGTTAGATTTGGCGCTTATATCAGAGAGAATGGATGTCATAAAGCTGCTGGTACAGCACGGTGTAAATCTGAATGTGAAGAATAATCCGGCTTTTTTGCTCGCGGTTCGCTATTGCAAAGAAGATATCGTCCGCTATATTGCAGCACAAGGGGCTAAACTGGACAAGCTTAATCAGGTCAAGTCAGGTGCATATTCGCAGGCCTACTATGGCAACAAAAACAATATCCCGCTCATACATGAGCTAGGATTAGATATTAAGCAGCATGGTGGGGGCGTATTACGCAAAGCGGTGTCAGATCATGACCTTAAGACCGTTACTTATTTACTGGATCATGGGGTGGACATTAATTACAACAAATCCGATATGGTCTATCCTTATCAAGCGACTCCGTTAACAGTTGCCACGAGAATTGGTAATCAAGCGATGGTACAATTTTTGATTGAACGTGGCGCAGACGTTACCTTGGCAGAAAAAGATGGCGATCGCCCGTACACCATTGCAGTGAGTAATAAGAATACAGCTTTGGCTGACTATTTGAAATCGTTAGAGCCGGCTGAATTTCATGATATCGAGAACAAGAAGTTTGAGCTGAGAAAATATAAATTGTCTGATGAATTGGTTAGCTTTCTTACTGGAAAAAATCTGCGTCTTGAGCTAACACAAAATGAATATGAAATTAGATATATCGACTTTTTCACATTAACTGATACCATTGAAATGAAAATCGGCCGGCAAAAGCTGCTCCGTCTGTCAGCCGATATAGATAATTACTCTGATCTGCTGCTTATGTGGAATCCGAAGAAAAAAGGCCTGATCGGCTGTTACGACGTGGAACATCAGACGTACGCGGATTTATGTAGTTTTGCAGAATTTCTCACGCAGCCGGAGATATACCTTATTAATTTTCTTGAAGGAACATAGTTGTTAATATCTCTTGATCTGCCTATTTCTTTTGCAGGAATCATTCTATTCGTCGTTGAATATATCCCGGTAACCGTATTACGTATTCAAAATACGTAGCCACAGGAGGAGAACAACATTGAAATCGATTACCGTTCAAAGCCTTACGGAAACGTTTAAGCTGGAAGTGCTTGCGGGTGCTAGCTGCATGGACCGTGAGATTACTCGCTCAAAGACACATAGACCTGGCCTGGAGTTCGTGGGTTACTTCGATTTTTTCCCCATGAAGCGAGTACAAGTATTGGGCCGCAAAGAAATCAATTATCTGCTAAAGCTAAGCGTTGAGCAACGTAAGTTACATATTGGCAATATTGTTAAGTATCATCCCCCATGCTTTATTGTGACGACGGGTCAGCAGGAGATTCCTTATTTGACTTTATTCTGCGACCAAGAAGGTATACCACTACTTCGAACGGAAGAGACGACGTCAGAGTTCATCGCAAAGATTGATACTTATCTGGTGAAGGCGCTGGCGCCTGAACTTTCAATTCATGGAGTGTGTGTGAACGTGTCCGGCATAGGGGTCCTATTGAGGGGCAAGTCCGGGATCGGAAAAAGCGAAACCGCTCACACGCTCATTAGAAGAGGTCATCGGTTTGTGGCCGATGATGTAGTTGTGCTTAAGAAGCTGGGACCGGCTACGCTTCTTGGCACACATAATGAAACGACCCGTGAATTCCTAGCGCTGCGCAGTATTGGTCTGATCAACGTTGTACGGCAGTACGGGCGTAGAGCTTTTCAGGAAGAGACACGAATTGTACTCGACATCGAGTTGTCACCATGGCGGGAGAATTCCTTGAATAATGAGCTCGAAATCGAACCCCAGTTCACAGACTATCTTGGCGTGCAAATTCCGCATATTGAAGTTCAGCTTCAGCCTGGCCGCGATGTGGCTGGCCTGATCGAAGCGGCTGCGAATAATTGGTACCTTAAGCAGCTTGGCTATAGTGCCGCTGAAGAGTTCCTGCAGAGGATCGAAAACGGGATGCAGTCGTAAAGGCAAGATAGAAGGCAGCAATTATAGTTACCCATAAATAAATGGTTTTCTGTATACGAAAAACAGGCCGCAGATAAACGCTGCGGTCTGTTTTTCACAGCAAAAAGGGAAGTTGTCTTTTGATTGATATGGCTAGGACATGCGTTATTGGCTGGGCATAGGTTAGAAATGGTATAATTTCTAATAGGTATTTTGAGTGATCGTTAATAGGAGGTATTAATGATGAGTGATGAGTTATTGGCAAAATTGGATGAATGGCATGAGGAAGATGAATTTCAAGAAATCGTGGATGCAATCGCGGAAATTCCTGAAGAGGAAAGAGATTATGTTCTAACTAGTCATTTGGGCAGGGCGCTTAATAATCTCGGTCAATATGAAGAGGCTTTAGAGCAGTATTTGAGCATTGAAGAAGAGGGTGAAGGTGACCCGCTCTGGCATTACCGTATCGGGGTTTCTTATTATTATCTGAAAAGATATGACGAAGCTTTAAAAGCGTTTACGATTGCCGATCAGCTGGAGCCTGATGATGAAGACACACTGGAGTTTCTGGGCTGGATCAAACGTAAATTGGCTAAAAAAGCTGCGAAAAAGCCTGTAAACAAACCTGCTAAGAAGCCTGTAATAGCGTTGGATACCACTAATTTCTGGGATGACAGCGAGTATGCGTTCTCAGAATATATCTCTGATCCGCCTTCAGATGCATTGATTACATCAGTACAAGAAGAGCTGGTCTTCAAGCTGCCTGCTTCCTATGTGGATATGATGAAGTTACATAATGGGGGAATTCCTCATAACAATCGTTATCCGATTCCGGGAACAGGAGAATTTATTACGATTTCTGGTATCCACGGAATTGGACGAGATAAGAATAAGTCGCTGTGTGGAGCTTCAGGCAGCCGGACTGTGATTGAAAATGGACGTTATCCTGAAGTTGGTGTGGTGATTTGTGATTGTCCTTCTGAGAATGAAGTGGTAATGCTGGATTACCGCGAGTTCGGGAATGATGGCGAACCTGAGGTTATTCATGTAGATCGGGATAACAAATACAAAATCACACGTTTGGCTGATAATTTTGAGACCTTTATCAGCGGACTGGTGAAATAGTCCATTTCGCTGGCTAAGAATACTTATAATCAAATCAAGGCATTCCTTAAGAGGAGTGCCTATTTCTATTAGGTGATTATTAGGGAAGCGTCTTTCGGACTCAGCTGACCTTAAATGCAGCTTTTTCGCATATTTGGAATGCCAACGGACCGCATAGCAGCTATTGGCATAAAAAACACCCAATATGAACCCGATTCATAGGAATAGCGTCGCTGGAGTCCGAAACTACGCACAAAAGGCTAAAAACATGCCAATAACGTCATCTGGGTCCGAAAGCCTCAGTGGACGAATACGATTCGGCGATTTAGCTGAAGGTGGGGCTGATTCGAAGTCGTTGGGTTTTACTAGCCAATAATCGGTCTTGAGTCAGCTAACCAACGACCCAAAACACAGAGCAGCGGTGCCCCCATTAATGGGGAACCGCTGCTCTGCTGTCTTTTTCTCGGATCATTGCTGGGTGCTAAACACCTTAGATTGCAGGATATCGAGGGCATGGTTAATCTCGGCTAATTCCTCTGGGAGAACCTCTTTAATCCGGTTCAGAAAACGTTCACCGATCCGTTCAAAAGCCTCGTTCATCATCGCTTGTCCAGCATCAGACAACCGAATCATTTGCTTACGCCGGTCCTCGGCGACATCAAGCTTCTCACACAGGTTTTTTTCTGTTAATTTCTTGAGCTCACGGCTGGTATTCGGCATAGAGATATTCTTACAATCACTGATTTGGCTGAGGGTAACAGGCTGGCTAACCGCAATATATTCCAGAATACTATATTGAACGGGCGTAATGCCTTCCGGTCTAACATCTTTGGTAAAGTCAAATGTTACTTCATGGACTGCTGTCGTAAAGGTAACAATTTTCTGAAAAAACGCTTGTTTGTCCATAAGGATCACCTCTTATTGTAAACCTTAACAAAATAATTATCATAATACAATTATCATTTGACAACTAAATAACGGTTGTGATACCATTTTGTTATCAAATGATAATTAAAGAGGTGGAGCAATGAACGTTTTAGTCATCTATACACATCCGAATCATAAAAGTTTAAGTTATGCTTTTTTCAATAAAGTCATTCAGGGAAGTAATGAGAATCAAAAGATCACGAAGATAGAGGTCCTTGATCTTTATGAAGAGCAATTTGATCCTGTGCTGGTCTTTAATGAAAATAAACGTAGAAGAGACATGCATATCGATCCCAAGCTCGAGAAGTATCGGGAGCAGATTCGTCAGGCCGACAAAATTGTGTTTGTGTATCCAATCTGGTGGGGCCGGCCTCCCGCGATGTTGCTCGGTTATATTGACCAAATGTTTGCTTCTAATTTCGCTTACAGAGAAAAGGGTGGCCTCATCCCCGAGGGGCTGCTGAAAGGAAAGTCTGTGGTTTGCATTTCCAGCATGAAGGGGCCGACCCTTTATCCTTTATATTGGCTGAATAATTCCCATAAAGTGCTGATGAGAAAAGCATTATTTCAATATTGTGGCATCAAGAAAGTGAAGTTTTTCGAATTTGGGAATATGGAGAGTCCGAAAGGGAAACATGATAAGAAGTTAAATCAGGTGTACCAATATTTTAAAGCTGTGGCTAATTAATACCTCGAAAATATCTGCTCTATGATTATTCAAGATAACACTGGAAGTGGATGTCTCAAGTGATCCCATAGTTGGATGGTTCAAAACAACGGTGGGATCAAACCAAATGTTTTCCACGATATAAATACGCGCATACATTGTAGTCATACATTTCTTGCACCGGCTGCTTTTTCATTTTTTTTATAATACCTAGATGAATCTAAAGGAGCTTGTGTACTCAGATGAAGATGGAGAAATAGCTCTCACACCGGTGTAAGGTATGGTGTCGCTGGCTAATTTTTTTTGTTGGCTTTTGAAATAAGGGCTGTTATATTTGAAAATACTATGTAACTTAAGGTTCAGCAACTGGGTATCGACACAATGGAGAGGCGGATTCACATGCAACAAATGTTAGACAGTATGATTAGCGCAACAAATGACTTTCTTTGGTCGAAAATTTTGGTGGTTCTGCTTATTGTTTGTGGAATTTATTTCACCATTCGATCGAAGTTTGTTCAGTTTGGCATGTTTAAAGAAATGTTTAGGGTCCTTAAAGAGTCCAATGAAAGGTCAAAAGATTCCATTTCGTCGTTTCAGGCTTTCTGTATCAGTATGGCAGCAAGGGTTGGGACAGGGAATATTACAGGGATCGCAATTGCTATCGCAATAGGTGGACCAGGAGCTGTTTTTTGGATGTGGGTCATAGCTATTATTGGATCAGCGTCCGGATTTATTGAAAGTACTCTGGCACAGGTGTATAAAGTGAAGGACAAGACTGGATTTCGTGGTGGTCCCGCCTATTATATGGAGCAAGGCCTGAAAAAACGTTGGATGGGCGCGGTATTTGCGGTTTTGATCACGTTATCCTTTGGTCTTGTATTTAATGCAGTTCAATCCAATACGATTACAGTGGCCTTTGAGAATTCATTTGGCACTAATCGGGTGATTCTTGGACTTGTAGTCGCTGCTGCTTTTGCGGCTGTTATCTTTGGTGGGGTTAAACGTATTGCTAGAATGTCCGAATATATTGTAGTGGTAATGGCAGGGATCTATATTGGGGCCGCTGTTATTATTATGTTAATTAATATTACGGAAATACCGGCGATTCTGGCGCTTATTGTGAAAAGTGCTTTTGGATTTGAACAAATCGCGGGGGGATCTTTTGGGGCAGTCATTCTGCAAGGGGTGAAAAGAGGACTATTCTCCAACGAAGCGGGGATGGGTAGTGCTCCAAATGCTGCGGCAACTGCAACAACTAGTCATCCGGTGAAACAAGGGCTGATGCAAGCGCTGGGTGTACTTACAGACACGTTACTTATTTGTTCGAGTACTGCTTTTATTATCTTGTTATCTGATGCGTATAAACAGCCAGGGCTGGATGGAATTAAGCTGACACAAGCGGCATTAAGCGAACATATTGGTTCGTGGGCCTCTGGATCCCTAGCGATCATGATTTTGTTGTTTGCTTTCAGTACGTTAATCGGAAATTATTATTATGGTGAGACCAATATAGAATTCTTGAACTCCAATAAAAAAGTATTACTATTCTATAGATACAGCGTCTTGGCGATGATTATTTTTGGCTCCGTAGCTAAGGTTCAATTGGTATGGGATTTGGCTGATTTATTTATGGGCTTCATGGTCATCGTGAATTTGATCGCTATTCTTCTATTATCTAAGGTGGCCTTTGCCGCCCTGCAGGATTATAAGCGCCAGAAGCGTGCAGGCAAGGACCCTGTCTTTTATAAAGATAGCATAGAGGGTTTGGAGAACGTGGAATGTTGGGACAATTCTTCAGATATAAAAACATAGTAGGGTAAGTATTTGAGGGCTCAGGAAACTGAGCCCTTTTTGGTATAAAGGGGTAGTTAGAAAAACGAGCCTTTAGAATCGCTTCTAAGGCTCGTTTTGTGTACAGAAAATTAAATTACTCCCTCTTGATTTAGGGTTTAACCAGCAGCCCATACATCTAACTCAATTTTTAATTCAGGTAACCCTAATCCTTTAATATAAGCAATTGTCATTGAAGGAGGTGTCATGCCGAATACTTTATTCCAAATTTCATAGAAATGGTTCCAATCGATTTCTTCCGTAGCCCAAATGTTGATTTTGATTACATTATCAGGTGTTAGCCTTTGAGAAGAAAGGACTTCAACAATATTACTCATCGTATTTGTTACCTGTTGGTTAAAATCTGTAGGGATATGATTGTTTTGATCGATTCCAATTTGGCCAGAAAATACATACATTTCAGCATTTCTACTTATTTTTGTTACATGACTATAGTTACCAACCGGTTTAGCAATATTCTCTGGATTATATCTTGTAATAACATTATTATTTAAGTTCATTTTGTGAATTCTCCTTTAAATAGAAGATACATAACGAGATCTAAGTTATATATCTCCGCTGTTTTTTAGTTTCTTTTAATTTTTGACAGACCTATCCTATCAATAATTAATTCTAGAAAAAAACAGCAGTAGAATACCCAATACCAAAAGATAGATATTTTAGCGATCTCTTTTTCACCGGGTATTCCTCCTTCATATTTAAAGTAAGATAAGTTTCCTCAGAATGATATCATTAATCCAAGTGATACTGCAACAATTCCACTTTCGACACAATTTTCTAAGCTTTTTTTGCTGTTATAAATGAAAATAATGAAATATTTTTTGAAAAAAAGCAAAAAAGACTTACATTAATCATTTTTATATTGTTATAATAACAAACAGACCGGTTGGTATGTTAGGGGGAGTACGTTATTGTGGATACAAAATCGCTAATGATTGAGACGGCGACACTTCTTTTTCAGCAAAAAGGATATAAAAATGTAGGCGTGAGTGAAATTTTAAAAGCCTGTAATGTGACCAAAGGAGCGCTTTATCATCATTTTCCAAATGGAAAAGAAGAACTATTAATTGCTTGTTTAAAGGGCTTAAATGAAGCAATTACGATAGATATTGAGGATATTTTTAAAAAGCATCCATCGACGTTAGAAGCTACACAATCCATGATTGACAAGTTAGTTCACAACTTAGAAACTGAGGGCACGATTACCGGATATACCTTTAGCAGTATTGTCAGTGAAATGGCTACGGTGAGTGAACCTGTTCGCCAGGCATGTAGCTTGCTCTATGAGAACATGGAACGAATTTACTGCGATAAGCTTGTAACTGAAGGTTATTCGCAGGAATCAGCCTCCGATATGGCTTTGTGGATGACGGCTTCGATTGAAGGGGCGATGATGTTGTGCCTAACGCAAAAATCTACAACTCCCTTAAAAACTATCGCCAAACTATTACCGACAATATTGAAAGGAAGAACATCATGAATCAAGAAGCAAGATTACCAAGAAACGGTAAGGAGGGGGCATTATATGGTGCAATCATTTGTACACTGACGGTACTGTTTATGTCTTCAATAAATATCATTTTAGGGGTTGGAGAATTTAATGGTGAGGTTGCCTTAACGATTCTTAAGGTGTTTCCGATCATTTGGGTAATTGTCATGATTATTGAGCCTGTTGTTATTGGCCGTATTGCCGAAAAGCTGACAGCTACATTCACACAACCCACAGATAGCTTCAACGCCAAAATCCTATTCCGTATCTTGTTCACCGTACTAGGGATGTCATTTTGTATGACGTTTATTGGAGACATTATCGGAAACGGGTTGAGTTCTCAAACGTTTAATCACTTCTTAGCCAATTGGCCAAGAAATTTCCTGATTGCACTGTTCGCTGAAAGTATATTAATACAGCCGTTTGCAAGATTTGTGATGGTAAAGCTACATGCTTCTCAGGACAAAAAGAAATCCAGCGCTGTTGGCGTAACTATACATGGATTATCAGAACAAAATTCCTAACCTAAATAAGCTCTCAGGCGAAGCGATTCGTTTGAGAGCTTTTCTATTACCGTGTATAATGATGTTTTGGTTGAATAATTGAAACTCAAATCTTTGCCCGATATCTTTCGGGTAAGCCCTCCTATATAACAATGAAAGCATAACAATGAAAGGTGATTTTCTAACATGATGATCTATAGTCGTCTTGCCATAATGATGCCCCCATTTCCCTAGCTAGGCTCATATTCTTGTAGTTGTTCGAGGATATAAGCTTGTAGGAGGGCGAAAATAAGATGAAAAAATATGCAGCACCATCGTTACTTTTAATGATTGTTCTTGTGGCTTTTCCGCAAATTAGTGAGACGATTTACACCCCATCGTTACCGGATATCGCAGTAGCACTTGGGTCCACCAATAGTTCTGTACAGTTAACGTTAAGTATATATTTTATTGGATTTGCTTTAGGTGTTTTTAGCTGGGGTTGGTTGTCTGACTTCATCGGGCGGAGATCTTCCATGCTGGCTGGAGTTCTTGTATACGGTATGGGAAGCCTGATGTGTTTTTACTCAGAATCCATTCATCTGCTGTTAGTCAGCCGGTTTATACAAGCGTTTGGGGCAGCAACAGGTTCGATTATTACCCAAACCATTCTTCGTGAGAGTGTCTCCGGGAATAAACGGCATGTTATGTTTGCCCAAATCTCGGCGGTCATTGCTTTTACTCCCGCAGTAGGTCCGTTAATTGGCGGATGGGTGGATCAAGCTTTTGGTTTTCGAGCGGTTTTCTTTACATTAGTGATGATGAGTGTGTTGTTATTTATGTATGCTTTTTGGAAGCTGCCAGAAACCACTGATGTTTCCATGAGAAAAAAGGTGGCTATTCTGCCTATAGTCAAAAAAATGCTCGCATTGCCACGTGTATTGGTGTTTGGATTACTAATTGGAGGCATTAACGGAATCTTATTCAGCTATTATGCTGAAGCTCCTTTTATATTTATTGAACACTTTCAGATTTCGCCAGGAGTCTATGGTTTTCTCGGCATTATTGTGGCTTTGGCGTCGATTGTAGGAGCAATGATCTCCAAAAGGTTATTAACCCTCTATGCCCCAGAAAAAATAATTCATATCGGCTGTATAGTAATGGCGGGCGGAGCCTTGCTATTAACAATCGCAAGCAGTCTTGTCTCGTTGCCGGACATGATAGTGATCGTATGTATTCTAATAACGCTGTTTGTCCTATTAATGGGTGCAGGGATTGCTTTACCTAATTGTCTAAGTCTTGCTCTTGTTCAATTTCAGGATGTTGTAGGAACAGCAGGCGCAATATTTAGCTTGGGCTATTATTTGCTTGTTAGCTTGGCGACGTGGGGAATGAGCGCTCTTCATAATGGTTCATTACTGACGATGCCTATTTATTTCTTAGGGATTAGCGGCGGAATGTGGTTATTAGGTAAAAAATTTATTGTAGTGGAATAGAAATAACTTCTTAGTCATTGGATTAGTAGGAAGATATGGATCGGGGCGTCCATAAATTAAGGGCAGCAGTCTGGAACTTTTTGAGTTCCGGACTGCTTTTTGTTTGTTAGTCCACTTCTGGCACAATGACTTGGATATGACGAGGGAGAACACTTAGTGTAATAGGCAAAGTTGGACCTTCTTCGCCATCTACATTGGTTCTTACGGTTTCTGGAGAGCTTACACTTACATTGTGGGCTGTGAAATAGACAACGTCTTTATGATCTTTGAGGGTACCCAGCAGTAAAGATATACTGGCTGTAATGGTATTGAATATACTGAGGTCCAAAATAATAAAACAATGAAGCAGACCGTCGTCAACCGCAGCATCCGGTATTAGATTCTCGAACCCGCCGACTGAGTTGGTTAATACGGCGAGAAAGAGTAAGGAGTCTCCTTGCCATATTTGTTCATCATGGTGAATGACAAGGGGGTGGGCTGTAGGGCTTGTAAGTTGTTTAAGACCTTCTTTCAAGTATGCCAATGAGCCGAGTTTGGTTTTATCTTCGGAGGATACAGAGGATAATGATCCGGCAATTGAACCTACAGCAACAACGTTGCCGAATAGGCGGTCATTTAAGCGACCGATATCTACGTTTTTTAGGTTAGAGGAGGCAAGGGTTTGAATGGCTATTTCGGGATTCAGTGGAATTTGTAATGCACGGGCGAAATCATTAGCCGTTCCTAAAGGAACCACACCTAATATTGGGTGGTGTTCCTGATCGATAAGACCATTAATGGTCTCGTGAAGCGTGCCATCCCCGCCGATAGAGACAACCAGGTCATAACCTTCCTCACAAGCAGTGATGGAATAACGAGTGGCGTCTAGTTCTTTTGCCGTCTCGTTGATCGTAACGGAGTAGTCTTTGTCACTTAGGACTCTTGTTGCGTATCTGACATATTGGCTGGCTTCCTCTTTACCGGATGAGGGGTTAATAATAATCATAGCTTGCCGCATAAGGATAATCCTCTCTATTGTGATCTAATAGAAGTTTATTCTTACCATTACCCCAAAGTAGGCCAGCGGAACTCGTTCTCATAAAAAAAGGTGAGCAAGATTGACCTAAGTCATCCTGCCCACCTGTGTATTCAATTAATAGACTTTATCTCCATTAAAAATGGAGTTCTTAACGATAACGTAATCCACATTACGGATAGCCTCTAATTTATTGCCACCTGCATAAGAGATGGAGGATTGAAGATCCTGCTCCATTTCTCTTAGGGTTTCTGCTAAAGCCCCCTTATGCTCAACCGCAATTTTCTTACCTTCGACGTTCTTCTTTTCACCTTTTTGGTATTCTGAAGCGGAGCCAAAGTATTCTTTATAGAGCTTCCCAGCGATTTCGATGGTTTCACCCGGAGATTCTTCATGACCAGCAAATAGTGAACCAATCATGACCATAGAAGCGCCAAATCGTACGGATTTAGCAATATCACCGTGTGTGCGAATGCCTCCATCGGCAATAATAGGCTTGCTTGCAGCCTTGGCACACAAGCGTAGTGCAGCTAACTGCCAGCCGCCTGTACCGAATCCAGTTTTGATCTTAGTGATACATACCTTCCCTGGTCCAATCCCAACTTTAGTAGCATCAGCCCCAGCGTTTTCTAATTCTCTAACGCCTTCAGGTGTTCCTACATTTCCTGCAATAACAAAACTAGCAGGCAGGTATTGTTTAATATGTTTGATCATCCGAATGACTGCTTCGGAATGGCCATGTGCAATGTCAATTGTAATGAATTCCGGAACCAGCTGTTCTTTGGATAATTGTTCGACGAAATCATACTCTTCTTCTTTAACTCCGACGCTGATGGATGCGATTAATTCACGGGAGTGCATGTCTTTGATGAAAGACGTACGTTTCTCCGGTTCAAAACGATGCATAATGTAGAAATAGCCATTTTGCGCCAAGGAGATAGCGATCTTCTCATCAATGATGGTTTGCATGTTGGCAGGTACCACCGGCAATCTAAATTTATGCCCACCGAGGGTGACTGATGTATCACACTCCGAACGGCTGTTTACGATACATTTTGCAGGAATTAATTGAATATCTTCATAATCGAATACTTCTTTCATAATTTACACCTCTAAATGCGAACATTATAGTATTTTTGTTTGTTAATTGTTCGTCCAAATTGTAATGTACCTCATTCTGCGCCGTAAGTCAAAATTCTAGTACATTATGGTGTAAATTGGACATAATTATACGGCAAATTCGTGTACGGCATTCTTTTTCCTCCATTTAAAAAAGCTTGAAGGCAATATAAGCAGCAACGGTCCAGATAATGATCGCGGAGATCTTATTAATGATCCGCATGATTTTGCCACTTGAGTCGATTTGTCCTACGGTTTTTCCGGCTACAGCCAGCCCAAAGAACCAAATCCATGACACTAGGATAGTCGCGCCAGCAAATACAACTTTGTCTACACCTGTGTAACTAAGCGAGCTAGTGCCGATAACGCCAATAGTATCCAAAATCGCATGTGGATTTAATAAAGAAACGGACAGCGCGAACAGGATTTGTTTTTTGGAGGATAAAGGGGTTGCGTCTTGCGCTGACGATGCCGGTGTACTTTTCCAGATAGACCATCCCATATACAAAAGAAATAAAAGTCCTACAGCAAATAAAGCGGTCTGCAGAACGGGGATGGCAAACACAAGGACTGAAACACCTAATACGGCTAATAAAATAAGCAGGGTATCGCATAAAGCGGCTGTAACAATAACGGGAATGGCTTTTTTAAAATGTGGCTGCGAGGCCCCTTGGTTAAATACAAAGACATTTTGTGCGCCAAGTGGAAGAATTAATCCAAAGGCTAGTGCAATGCCATGAAGTAGTGCGGCTAACATAGTTATTATTCCCCCGATACTGGTCATACGTTATAAAATTTACGGACCTATTGGTTTGATTGGTTTACTACAATTTTATGGACAAATAATATGTACTATCATACAGTCTGGGCTTTGCTTTAAAAAGCTGCTTATTCAGAGGGACATTGAATGATCAATTACACTAATTACACCATTAGTAAAAATGTCATCTCAACTCATGACTTTTTGTAACTAGTGAGTCCTTAAGGGGTTACACTATAATAAAGATTAAGTCAGCAGAGTATATAGGGGGAAATGTCTTGTTTAATCTGGTCAAACAGTGGTTCTGGTACGATTGGCTCGTCCTCCTGTTTCGGATTTGTTTTTCTACTTCTTTTTTGGTCACCATGTGTTATCTTTCGGAGGATTTTACGATTCCGTTCTGGATCGCGTTTGTTTGGGGCGTGGTCTCTTTTTCTGTGCCTTGGTTTTGTTTGCAGCTGCACTACAAGTATTATCTGATGGCGGAGATCCTCTTTTCGGGTGGACTTTGCTTATATTTGGCTGCTTTGTTTCCTGAATCGTACGTAACTTTTCTGCCTATCGCTTTTATGATTGCCAGCAATAGTGCAGAGAAGTCCTATCGTTGGACAGCTCCGATCACGGTCATTTTGATTCCAATTATGTTATCTAGATTGTCACAACAAATGGATGCTGTATCAATGATTTTTAACATGGGTTTAGTGTATACGCTTGGGTTCGCTTTTCATTTACTAGTGGTGAATCACAAGCAGGGTAGAATTATTAAGGAGCAAAATGCTGTTTTAGAGCAGTATATCTCGCAAGTTGAACGTATGACACTTCTGGAAGAACGAGATCGTTTATCCAAAGATCTGCATGATACGGTGGGGCATTCTTATACTTCAATTATTATGGGGCTAGAGACTTTACGTTCGGAGGTGAACACCTCTGAAGGAGAGCACAAAATAGATGCCTTGTTAAAGCTAACCCGCAATGGCTTGGATGATGTTCGGCGATATTTGCACCATGTGGGCGCTTCGGAGGATGCAATGACGCTTATGCAGTCCCTACAGAAATTAGTGGATGACTTCCAGACCTTCTCCAAGGTTAAGATTCGCTTAAGAACATTCGGAGAGCCGTATACAGTATCTAAGCAGGCCCAAATGGCACTATACAGATGTTTGCAGGAGTCGATAACCAACGCTGCACGTCATGGTCACGCCACTGAAATTGTCATCAGCTTACATTATGAAGAGAAGTTGATTCGGCTGGATGTGCAGGATAATGGATTAGGCACTGAAGATTTAAAAGCAGGATTTGGTGTCAATGCGATGAAGGAGCGTGCCTCCAACTTGCAAGGACAGGTGTATTTCTACTCTAAGCCAGGGGAAGGAACCTTAGTGACCTGCAGTTTACCAAGGCTTGAAGAGATACAGGAGGAAACGGTTCGTTTATTGCTGGTGGATGATCAACCCTATATCCGCGATAGTCTGCGAATTATTCTAGAGCAGGAGCCGGATTTTGCGATTATTGGGTTAGCTGAGAATGGTGAACAAGCAATAAGCCTCTGCGAGCAGGAACAACCTCACGTGGTGCTGATGGACTTAAATATGCCAGGCATGGACGGTGCAGAAGCGACTAAGCTTATTAAGCAAAAGTGGCCAGGGGTACGAGTGTTGATCCTGACTACTTTTCAAGAAGCAGATATGGCAGTCGAGGCACTGCAAAATGGGGCAGATGGTTACTTGTTAAAGTCTACCGAGCCGCAGGAGCTGTTCGAAGGAATACGTCTCGTACATCGGGGCGTAAAGATGATTACACCCGATATTACGAATGTATTAATTGATCACTATGAGATGCATCCAGCTTCAGAGGCGCCGCCGACGGAGAAGAATAATGAATATGGGCTGACCTCGCGTGAGCTGGAGATTCTAGAATGCCTCTCGAAGGGAATGCGTTATAAATCTATTGCCGCTAAACTATATCTGTCCGATGGAACGGTGAGAAATTACGCGTCCACCATCTATGCTAAGCTCGGGGTACGAAACCGTGAGGAGGCAGTCGAGAAGGCTTTTGGCATTTCGGATTAACGCTGACTAAATCTAAATCAGTTAAAATTGAGAAACACCTTATTGTTTGCTTTCCCTTGTGGGAGTGGGCAGTAGGGTGTTTTTTTTGTCATATGACATTATGGCACTGGTCGATTTTACACCAAAAGCACTAGCATAAGAGTTGCTTAGATATGAACAATTTTTTATTGCAGAGAGGGAGAGAAAAGCATGAATCAAATGATACGGAAACATGTGAGAAATTTCTGTTTCTTATTAATTACTTTTGCCACAGGGCTATTTTACTTTTGTTTTTATTTGGTGGGCATTACCTTTGGAGTTGCGATGTCCTTCACCTTAGTGGGGATTCCGATCCTCTATTATGTTTTGCGTTCTACCGAGACTTTTTTACAGTATGAGCGAATTCGAACTAAAGTCTATACGGATATCTCCGTTCGCACGCTACCAACCCGATCTCACGAAGAAGGCAGCTTGTGGGAAAAGGTGAAGATGGAGTTGCAGGATAATCATAACTGGAGAGCGATTATAGGGTTGATGTTGCAACTTGGCATCGGCATGGTCAGTCTCATTTGTGCCACTCTTTTTTACTTGACCCCTATTATTCTCCTGTTGTCACCTATCCTGTATTTATTAGATGTATCCTCTATAACGCTATTTGGGATTGAAAATAAAACATTCAACATCTCACTTTTCTTCATGTTGTTAGGTGCAGTGTCTCTATGGATAGGTGCTTATCTCGGAAACAGTCTGGTAAAGATGATCGGCAGGTATACGCGGCGTTTAGTGAAGGATTTTGCTAGAAGATAAACTCAAACAGGAAAGAAGGAAAAATGATGATAACCTCAGTTCCATTTATAAAATTATTCTCACAATCCCTTTGGATGATGTGGGAGAACATATTTGCTGTCATCACCAAATTTCGTAGTCAGTCCGTGCGTAGATACGGGATATGTAAATTGGTAGTGTTGAAATATCACGGAGAAATTTTGGTCTGCCAAGATGGGCAACGGATACTTCCTGGAGATTGGGTGGGTGAGCTTCATTTGGACAATCGCCAGATCGTGCAGCTGACACGGACGCTTGGTGCAGATCGGGCCGGAATTCGTACGGCACGCATGCTTCGCGAGGCTATGAAGGAGATCAGTCGTGATCTAGACAGCAATCCGGAACTAAGCAAAGTAAATGCGCTAACCGGGATTACGCTGCTTCACCGGGGGATTATTCATGGAATAGGTTTTGAGCAGCGCCCCATCAAGTCCAAATGGCAGCGGCACTGGTTCGGGATATACCTTCGTTTCTTACTGCGCATGCTGCATCCGGAAGGGAAACATCGTGTAGAGGACAGCACAGAGAAGTTATCTCCCATGATGCTTGTGCTTAGTAAGCAGTCCTTGAAAGCGCGGTTTGCCCCGCGTAAGACAGAGGCGGCTTCCTAATGTGGGCCTTCATAATTTTAGCAGTGGATGTGATTGTTCTTTATATGATCGTTCCTTTTGCACTTACCCGAATATTGGGATGGGGGGTTCACTCGGACGTAGGTGCAGAGAAGGAAATTGCCTTTACGTTCGATGACGGTCCGGATCCTTGTTATACACCTGAACTTCTAGATCTATTAAAAGAGCATGGCATAAAGGCGACCTTCTTCGTATTAGGCAAAAAGGCAAAGCAATATCCGGAATTGATCGAGCGTATGCACAGAGAAGGACACCAAATCGGCATTCATAATTATACTCATACACCCAACTGGATCCACTTCCCCTGGACCAATAGACGGAAGCAAGTAGATCGCACAGCAGACATTGTTGAGCGAATTACAGGAGAGCGGCCTATCTTTTACCGCCCACCTTGGGGGCTTCTTAATTTAGGGGATTTCTTTTTGCTAAGAGAATCTTATCGAATCGTATTGTGGTCTGTCATGGTCGGAGATTGGAAAGCTTCACTGAGTGCAGAACAATTAAAGGATGCCTTAATAAAAAAAATAAAACCAGGCTCAATCATTGTTCTACACGACAGCGGAGATACACCGTGGGCAGATGAAGAAGCGCCCTTGAATATGATCACTGGATTAGAAGAAGTCTTAAAAGAAATGGATAAAAAGGGTCTGAAGTGTCTTCGGATGGATGAACTGCTGAACAAGGAAGTTAGTCATAGTAGAGAAGCTAGATCCAGAGTCAAACATCGGGGGCAGATTGATCTGTAGCTATTGAAATTTCTCAATCATTTTTTATATGGCAAGGGCTATGGTAACATTTAGAGTAAAGCGGTCCGTACCTATATAAATTGTTGAGAAAAGGATGGGGTAGCATGTTGAATGCTTCTTACTGGTTAACCAATATAAGATTAGAACAAGGTTATGTTATTGAGGATGGGCAAGTAGCGGGTACGAATACGAAGATTTGTCATCTCCGCATTGACGGGGATAAGATATCAGAAGTTGTTGGAGCAGACATAGAGCTTCAGAGCCAGCTCCCGAAATATGACTGTAAAGAGTTGTTGATGTTGCCTTCTTTCGAAGAAGCACATATCCATTTAGATAAAACGTATTACGGTGGACCATGGAGAGCGGTAAAGCCTGCGTCCAGTGTTTTCGAACGGATTGAGGAAGAGAAGGTATTATTGCCTAAGCTGCTGCCCATGGCGAGACAACAAGCAGAGAGCATCCTGACGCTTATTCAGGGGTTTGGTGCCACACATGTGCGTAGCCATTGCAATATTGAGCCTGTCAGCGGTTTGCAGCGATTAGAGGCAACTGTACAAGCATTAAATACATTCGCGGGCACAATTTCAGCTGAAATTGTGGCGTTTCCCCAGCATGGCCTGCTGCGCTCGGATTCTGTGCAACTGGTAAAACAATCTCTGGCAGAGGGGGCAACCTTTGTAGGCGGAGTAGATCCTTATACGGTGGATGGAGATATCGAGAAGTCACTTCAGACGATGGTGGAACTAGCAGTGATGAGTAATGCCGGCATTGATATTCATTTACATGATGGAAAAGAAGCGGGAAAGAAAACACTGACGCGGTTAGCTGATCTGACGGAAGAAGCTGGCTTGCAAGGAAAGGTCACGGTCAGTCATGCGTTCTGGTTCGCAGGAGCTCAGCAGCAAGAGGCAGAAGAGGTAGCTAAACGGATGGCATCACTGGGTATGACTATTGCATCCACAGTGCCTATTGGAAGAATGATGATGCCACTTCCGATGCTGCATAGCCAAGGGGTAAAAGTGAAGCTGGCAACAGATAGCCTTACCGATCACTGGTCCCCTTTTGGTAATGGAGATCAATTGGAAAAGGCAGGACGTTACGCGGAGTTGTACGGCTGCAACGATGAATTGGCATTATCTCAATCCCTCGGATTTATAACAGGAGGATTAACACCCCTTGATCCAAAAGGCGAGCAGGTATGGCCAAAGGTTGGCGACACTGCTAGCTTTGTGCTGTTGCATGCCAGCTGTTCGGCAGAAGCAGTAGCCCGAAGAGCGCAGCGCCAAGCTGTCTGGTACGAAGGCCGTCTGGTGAGTGGTTCGATAACAAATAGAGACCTGTGAGGCAGATGATATGCTCCTCTCTAACTATCTGCATCAGTATAAATCGGCGATCCTCTCACTCCCGAAGGGTACAGTGCTAACTAAAGAGGATCTGCAGGTGGATAAGCTTCTAATGGAGCGTAATGGCAAGGTGGAAATGTATTATGCCCCCCATAATGAATACATTAATCCTTCTGCTAAGATGATCATTATAGGGTTAACGCCCGGGTTCACACAAATGGGCATAGCGATACAAGAAGCGATCATAGGTCTGGAAGCTGGTTTATCAGATGAAGAGGTATGTAGGACAGCGAAGGAAGCGGCGAGATTCGCAGGCTCCATGCGGAACACGTTAATTCATATGTTAGATACACTTAAACTGCATCAACACTTGAACCTAACCTCTTGTGAAGAACTATTTCAGCAGCAGCAGACGATCCTGCACACCAGCTCTTTATTGCGTTTTCCTGTGTTCGTGGATAAGAAAAATTATAGTGGGACCCAGCCCAAGCTACTTTCAAATTCATTCCTCAGGGCGCAGGCATTATCTTCCTTGCGTGAGGAGCTGAACATACTGAGCCGGGCCTTAATTATTCCCTTAGGAAAAACAGTGGAAAGTATACTTCAACTCCTTGTGTCCGCAGGTGAGCTAGATAAACAACGCTGCTTATGGGGATTTCCCCACCCCTCGGGCGCCAACGGACATCGATATAAGCAGTTCGCCAGCCATCAAGAACAGATGATGAAGATACTGCATAATCATTCATGGAAGGGCTGATTCAAGCTCACAATCAGATAATTTACATGAAGTCGAAAAAATAACGAATGACATGAAAAAAGACCGGTGAAGTGTAGGTCAAGCTATCGATCCGGCTTAAATGGCTTTGCTTCAAAGCCACGAATTTATCGCCATCGCCGATTAGCAGATCCCGCTTTAACACGGAAACCGTTAAACTGCCAAAGAAGCCGCTCAAGCTGACCAACATGCCTGACAGTAACCCGAAGATTGGGTTGAGCGGCGTCAGGTAGGGATAAATTAGATAGGAAACTCCTGTCGTGATGACAAATGCGAAAGCGAAACCCTCCCAAGTCAAATACGGATTGGCGGTGGGAACTATTTTACGCTTCCCTACATAAAGTGATGCCAGATAGTGGACCACATCATTGAGCTGCGTTAGCACTACTAAAAAAAGTACAAGCCCGGCTCCATACTCCGGTGTAGCAAATTGAAAGTAGGCCAAGTGACTAAGCCCGAATACCATCAGCATTAGCCCCCATTGCGTGGAGCTGACACTACGCATAAAACCAACCGTGCCTTTATTAATCATTCTGGGCAGTGGTAGGAGCAAGAATACATAAACTGGGATGAAGACAATAAACATTCCGTACCACTCGATATAAATCCAGTAGAACTGTAACGGAATGGATAAGTACGCCCACAGAAATAGCCTGCGGTCGGATTTTCGTGATTTCATCATGGAGAAATACTCCTTCAGTGCAAAGAAGCAGAGCACCATGAGAGAAAGAAGAGAGACGACGGGATTAAATAGGGTAGCTAGGCAAAAGATAAAAAGCATTCCCCACCACGTCTTGATGCGAAAGCCAATGCCCGTATAATCTTTATTTGGCTGTAGCTTCCCTATAACTACATACATCAAGTGAATGGCCGATAGGGCCGCAAAGATAAGAATTATAGTTAATAAAGAGCGGTCGATAACTGATCACCAACTTGTCCTAGAGTAGATTCCATTAATGGGTTCATATGTTATTATGAAGGAAACGTTCAAACTTGATAAGGGGAAAATTGTAAATGGCAGCAGATCCATCGGTCTTTATATTACTGACGAATACCGGGACGCTTTTTACGAAGCTCATTCAAGGCTATACAAAAGCACCCTATAATCATGCCTCGATCTCCTTTAATCGAGAGCTTTCCGAGCTGTATAGCTTTGGCAGGAAGCATCCGAGCAACCCCCTGAATGGAGGGTTTGTGAAGGAGGATATTAAGACAGGTACGTTCAGCAAATATCCAAATACAACATGTGTCCTATATGAACTTCAAGTTACAGCCCGCGAAGTGGAGAAAATGGAGCGGGTCTTGCAAGTCTTTATCCGAAGCCGTCAAAAGTATCTCTATAATATTCTCGGCGTAATTGGCATTGCCCTGAAGGAGCCTGTCGAATTCAGCAACTCTTATTTTTGTTCGCAATTTGTAGCGGAAATTCTAGAGCGGTCGGGTATTAAGTTATGGAATAAGCTGCCTGCACTCGTTACTCCGGATGATTTTCGCCAAAGTGATCGGCTGAGATTGGTTTACCAAGGTAAATTAAGTGAATATGAACCTGAGCGCCTAGGAGGAGACGAAGGATGAATAGCAAAGAAATATTTTCTAATCGGGTAGATTCGTATGTGAAATATCGGCCGAGCTATCCTGGAGAAGCCATTAATTATTTGTACAATACTATTGGGCTCCAACCTAATTGTGATATTGCTGATATTGGTGCAGGAACAGGAATATTCTCAGCATTACTTCTGGAGCGCGGGAGTTGTGTGACTGCCGTTGAACCCAATCCGGAAATGCGTAGAGCTGCGGAAGAGAAGTTCGCAAAGGATAACCATTTCTCTGTATCGCCGGGGTCTGCTGAACATACAGAATTATCAGATCAGTCGATGGATTTTATAGTATGCGCCCAAGCGTTTCACTGGTTTGATAGGGACGCAACGCAATTGGAATTCAAGCGGATTCTAAAACCGGGTGGAAAAGTTATTCTGATATGGAATTCCCGGCTTACTTACGGTACCCCATTTCTGGAGGAATATGAGCAGCTACTGCAGACCTTCGGCACGAACTACACTCAAGTTAATCATAAGAACATTACCCCTGAGATCCTTAGCTCCTTTTTCAAGAAAGGACAGATGCAAGTAGCGCATTTTAGCAATCAGCAGGTGTTTGATTTGGAGGGCTTAAGCGGGCGGCTTCGATCGTCTTCCTACACTCCGGTCCCCGGAGATCCAAGCTATGAGAATATGATGACTGAGCTGCGGAATATATTTGAACGAAATAACCAGAGTGGGCAAGTGTTTTTTGATTATAAGACCGAAATTTATTGGGGCGAAGTGTAAAATAAATAAAAAGACTCAAACCTTAGTGATAACAGGGTTTGAGTCTTTTTTATTTGTAGTTATGAAAGATGTACGTAAAACGTGGTGGACTCGCCGACGAAACTTTTGGCATAAATTTTTCCTTTATGCTGTTCAACAATGGATTTGGCAATCGCCAGTCCTAGGCCATATCCCCCTTGTTTACGCGCCCGGGAGGCATTTGTACGGTAGAATCGGTCAAAGATGCTCGCTAAGTGCTCCGGTGCAATGCCCTCCCCCGTATTAGTGACTGCTAACACCATGTCATTATGCTGTTTTTTAAGGGATAAGGTGACTGAGCCTTTAGGGTTCGAATATTTTACAGCATTGTCCAAGAGGATCATAATCACTTGTTTGATCTGTTCACTATTGCCTAGCACTGTCAGATCAGGCTCGATGTCATATTCAAGGGAGATATGCTTCTCAAAGATTACAGCTTCCATCGTTAAAATGATATTTTCAACCACGTCGCTCAGATTGAATTTCGAATAAATCATTCTCGATCTGGAATCGTCCATCTCGGTCAGGTACAGCAGATCATTGGTCAGGCTGGTCATTCTCTCTGTTTCCGATTTGATATAGTGCAGCCACTTGGACTGATTGTGAATGGTGTCATCACTGTTGGACAGGAGAACATCCGCATTGGTGTTAATAATGGTCAACGGCGTCTTTAACTCATGGGAAGCATCCGCAATAAATTGTTTCTGTTTCTCAAAAGCCTCCTTTACCGGCGCAATTGAACGATTAGCAAAAAAGCGGCTAGCGAAGTACAAGATAATCAGCATCACCGAACCAACTACAGAGAAGGTATAGATTAAATTGGTGAGGATTTTTTGCTCTGCAGTGATGTCCAGAAATACAAGCATCGCCCCATCACTCGTATGCTGGATGTTGAAGATCCATTTGCTGCTATCCAAGGTGAACCTTCCGGTATCTTTACCGGCACTTAGCGCTTCTTGCAGAGCCGTATTATAAAATTCATCGTCCATAGTAAATTTGGAATCTTTCCCTATGAGGTTCGACGCTGTATCTATCTTCAGCATAAATGAGACTGACCGTTCAGGAGGTGGAGTCCCGTTATCCATACGTTTATTATCAGCATGGGGTAACTGGGAACTTCCCTTAGTTGAGCCCATTCGTCCTGTATCACCACCGGGAGACTTGTAGTTTTCCATGATTCTGTGAAGATCCATCTGAATATTGTTTTGGACATCTTGGTACGTAATTACATAAATCGAGATGAAGGCCACCAGCATGATCACCGAGATAGTGACTAAGTTAACAATAAGAAACCGATTTCTGAGCTTCGTGAACATTAGGTCGTCACCTCTAATACATACCCTACGTTTCTGATCGTACTAATACGTACGGTCGAATTTAAGAAGGTCAGTTTTTTTCTCAAAAAAGAAATATACACCTCTACATTATTGTGCTCAGCATCAGAATCGAAGCCCCACAGCTTCTCAATAATTTGTTCTTTGGAGGTTACGGCTTGTTTCCTCAAGATAAGAAGCTCCAATAGTTCACATTCCTTTAGATTGAGCTTGATCTCTTTGCCACCCACGGTAAGCTTCAGATTGGATGTATTCAGTTCAATATCCCCGAACTTTAAAGCATCATCCGGTATCACCTCGCCTTTACGTCTTAGTACAGCCCTTATTCTTGCCAATAAGATCTCTGAGGAAAAAGGTTTGGCGATATAATCGTCAGCCCCATAGTCCAGCCCAGTGACCATATCTGTAATCTCACCCTTTGCAGTAAGCAGGATAACGGGAGTGGGTATCCCCTTTTTTCGCAGCATCTTGAGGACGCTAACCCCATCCATCTCAGGCAGCATAATGTCGAGCAGCAGCAAATCATAGATTCCACTCAGTGCATAATCCAGACCCGACCTGCCGTCATGGACTGCATCCACCGAATAATTATGTTTTTTTAATATTTGAGTTAAGGCTTCAGCGAGATGAAGCTCGTCTTCTACTATTAATATTCTCATGGTTTTGCCATCCCCTACATAGAACCAGTATTTGTTATTGAGGTCATTATATCAGTATTACCTTTATTGAACCTTAATGAAGAGAGACAACAGCGGCCGGAAGTCCAACATACACCGCAGTTACGATGTACACCTGTGTTAAGGGAATGTAAAAGATAATCAATAATTTGTAAAACCATTTAAGATTCATTAAAGGTTTGGGATCTAAGATACATTCATAAGCACACGAGACAACGATAAACAGAAAGGATTGATCACATATGGCGATTGAGGTATTCAACCGTTATGAGAACAAATATTTGTTGGACAACGAAGCCTACTATAAATTTTATAACCAATTGCTTGAATACATGGAACTGGACGATTTCAACAAGCAACATGAGTTTTACTCCATAACCAACTTATATTATGACACGGAGCACAACACCCTGATTCGTAACAGTCTTGCGAAGCCCAAGTACAAAGAGAAGCTTCGTTTAAGAGCTTACGGTGTTCCAAATCAAGATACGAAGGTGTATCTGGAAATCAAGAAGAAGGTATTTGGTCTTGTTAATAAAAGAAGAACGTCGCTTAAATTAAACGAGGCTTATGATTTTGTCGCCACCGGTATGGAACCGGAATTCAAGGATTACATGAATAAACAGGTGATTGAAGAGATCAAATATTTTCTGACACGCTATGATTTGCAGCCCAAGGTGTATCTGTCTTATGACCGAAAAGCATTGTTCTGTAAAAACAATCGCGATCTAAGAATTACATTCGATACAAATATTCGCAGCCGCCGGTACGATCTGAAGATGGAGCAGGGTGTTCATGGCGAACCCTTGCTGGAGCCGGGGCAGTGGCTTATGGAAGTAAAGGCTGAGAACACGATTCCGGTCTGGCTGGCCAGAATGCTCTCAGAGCATCAAATGTACCGTACAAGCTTCTCTAAGTACGGCAACGAATATAAAAAAATGCTGAAGAACAGTAAAACAGAACGGGAGAGTGCCCTCTATGCTTGATTCATTATTTACCGTAGCAACTAGTACAGAGTTAACGTTTACCAACGCACTGCTAACTATTTTTATAGCTATTGTTCTTGGCGGAATCATTAGCTACACCTATATGAAGACGAATGCCAGCGGCTATTCGCAAAGCTTCACACTGACGATGGTACTGCTGCCCGTAATTGTGGCAATCATCATTTTGCTTATCGGCAGTAATGTTGCCAGAGCTTTCAGTCTTGCCGGGGCGTTCTCCATCATTCGCTTTAGAAGTGCGCCGGGCGATCCGAAGGATATCACATTTGTTTTGTTCACCATGGCTTCTGGACTTGCCTGCGGAGTGGGTTCCTTTGGATATGCAGTTTTGTTCACCCTTATCCTATGTGCCCTTATGTTTATCCTTAACCGGACTAACTTTGGCGTAAGAACAACGTCGCAAAAAACATTAAAGGTAACCATCCCGGAGAGTCTGGGATATGAGGAAGCCTTCGCTGAAGTATTCAATAAATATAATGTTGGGTACGAGCTTAAAAAGATTAGAACAACTGAGCTTGGCAGTTTATATGAGCTGGTCTACGCTGTAACGCTGGGTGAGGCTGTGAACCAGAAGGAATTTTTGGATGCGATTCGTACCCGGAACGGTAATTTAGACCTCTCGCTGACCATGACTCCAACTGTTAATGACTATTAAGATAACGAAAGGATGGATGAAAAATGGATAAATATATAACCGGAAGTAAAGTAGGAATCTTGCTATTGTGTGCATTACTTATGTCGGCTTGCAGCACCAATTCCACAACAACACAGTCTGAAGCGGCGGGTACAGCAGCAGCCTCGGGAACAACGATAACTCAGAACGGGGCTGCCACGGGAGTACAACTGGCAAGCGCCAAATTGTCCGATCTGGTGACGTTCGATGAAGAGGATTCTAATACAACTTGGACGGCTGACCAATCGACGGAAATTGCTTTGGCTGGAACAAGTGCGCTTGTTGACGGCACCGGGGCTGAGTCTAAGGATGGCTCAGTGACAATTACTGCAGCAGGAACTTATGTGCTGTCTGGTAAGCTGAGTGATGGACAGATTGTAGTTAATAATCAGGATGAAGGTAGTGTGCACTTGGTACTGAACGGTGTGAACATCACGAACAGCGATAGTGCTGCAATTGATATTAAAGAAGCGGGCAAAGTAATCATTACCTTGGAAGACGGGACGGAGAACTCCGTATCTGATGGAGCAACTTACGTGTATGCCGATGAAACTACAGATGAACCAAGTGCGGCTATCTTCAGTAAAGCGGATTTAACGATTAATGGTACCGGGAAGCTGTCTGTTTCCGCTAACTATAATGACGGAATTACGAGCAAGGACGATCTGAAAATTATGGGTGGCACTATTGAAATTAAGGCTGCCGATGACGGGATTGTAGGTAAAGATCTTGTCGCTGTACAAGACGGAAATATCAGCATAACGGCAGAAGGCGATGGTATGAAATCAACCAACGATACTGAGACGGACAAAGGCTTCATAGCAATAGCAGCAGGAACATTTGATATTACGGCTGGTAATGATGGAATTCAAGCTGAGACTTCACTTGTAATAGATGGCGGAACATACACCTTAGTTACGGGTGGGGGCAACGAGAAGGGTGAAGTGAAAACAGGTGATCAAGGGCAAGGTATGGGCATGAGAGGTGGCCGAGGTCAGGGAACAGGGGATCAAGCACCAGGAACAACAGGAACCTCAATACCTGAAACAAAACCAGAGACGATGCCAGAAACAAAACCGGAGGTACCAACAACGGAAGCACCAACAACGACAACAACGGCAACAACTACAGAATCGGAAACACCAAGTACTAAAGGATTGAAGGCTGGAGGAGATATTAGCTTAAACAACGGAACCTTTACCATCGATTCTGCTGATGATGCAGTGCACAGCAACAGTAACATTGCTATAGCTGATGGAGAATTCAACATCAAAACTGGCGACGATGGAATCCATGCGGATGCCTTGGTGGCGATATCTGGTGGCAAAATTGATATTACGAAGAGCTACGAAGGGATTGAAGGAGCAAACATCGAGATTTCCGGTGGCGAGGCTCATGTGGTTGCTTCTGATGATGGAGTGAATGTAGCAGGAGGTAACGATGAGGCGACTGTAGGCGGCGGCCCTCAGGAGCAGGATCAATTCAGCGATTCTGCTAGCAATATGCTAACGATTAGTGGAGGAACACTAACGGTGGATGCTTCAGGTGACGGGCTGGATTCGAACGGCTCCATCACAATGTCGGGTGGCACGGTTATTGTCAATGGACCTACCAATAGCGGTAACGGTGCACTTGATTTCGACGGTAGCTTTGAACAGAGTGGAGGAATTTTGGTGGCTGCGGGAAGTTCGGGCATGGCACAAGCACCGTCTGACACCTCTAGCCAACATGCAGTGAGCATGACTTTCCCTCAGACCCAGGAGGCTGGAACCTTGGTTCATCTAGAGGACAGCGAAGGCAACACAATCCTGACCTTTGCTCCTTCGAAGAGCTATCAAACGGTGGTGATTAGTTCACCGGATCTGAAGGACGGAGGTTCTTACACCCTCTACTCGGGAGGTACCTCGACTGGTAGTGAAGCGAACGGACTGTATACGGATGGTGAATACACAGGAGGAACAAAAGTAGTAGCGTTCGAAATTACCAGCAGCGTAACTTGGCTAAATGAATCAGGAGTAACAACCGCAAACACTAATCAAGGTCCAGGTGGCGGTGGTGGAAACAGAAGACCTTAGTTTATAAATTGCATATCAAAAGCCACTCCAGCATTATTTTGGAGTGGCTTTTGATAGTTTGAGGTAAATCAGTCGCCGTTAACAGGGATGGAATTCTGTTTAATCGGTTGATTTGAAGTATTGATGATCACATTATGTGAATTAAAAGACAGAATCTCAATCAGCTGCTCTGCCATATGGTTAGCTGTATATTTAAATCCGCCTTTTACCCATTCTATGATTAATCCAAATAGAGCATAGGCGGTATAACTGGAAAACAATTCGATATTAACATTGGTATTAGTGTTATTAACTGCGACTAAGTCCCGCTTGGTGAGCTCCTTTAAGAGGTCGCAAATCCTATTTTGGAACCCTGGCAGAACATTGGAATTTATAATGATGGTATAAAAATTAGAGTAAGAGACCACATGTTCAAAAATCTTGATGCTCGAGGTGGTCAGCTCACTAACTATAAATTTATCGGTATGAAGATAGGGTTCTTTATAAGCCTTAATTAAATCCTCCAACACATCATCAATTAGCTCATTCAGAAGTTCTTCTTTGGTTTGATAATGTTTATAGAAGGTTCCGCGGTTTAAATCGGCAAGGGTAACGATATCGGTTATCGTAATGGTGCGGAAATTCTTTTTTTCCATGATTAATATCAATGCGTTTTTAAGCTCTTTACGCGATTTGCTAGTTCTCCGATTATTTTTAAGCAACAGAAGACCACCTAACTGTCTATTTTCTAATCCTATTTGAACAGAATCCTGCATTATATATATTTATGAACATTTGGTGTCCCATTTGTATATTGATAGTTAAATTTTAGAGGATTAAACTTGAGTAGTATAAATTTTAAGCGTTAAAGAGATTTTATATATTGATATTTACATTATAGATAAACGTAAAGGAGACTTCCAACATGAAACTTCAAGACAGAGTTGCAGTGGTTACCGGGGCGGCATCAGGTATGGGGAAATCTATCGCAGAGTTGTACGCTAAAGAAGGGGCGAAAGTGATTGTAGCCGATCTTAATCTCGAAGGTGCAGAACAAGTAGCTGCAGGGATCAACAGTAATGGTGGAGTAGCTAAGGCACTGAAAGTAAATGTTGCCCTAGTTGAAGATATCGATAGCATGATTGATACCGCAGTAAAAGAATACGGAACACTAGATATTCTTGTTAATAACGCCGGTATTATGGATGGGTTTGAGCCAGTTGGCGACATTAGCGACGAGAAATGGGATCTTATCTTTGATATCAATACCAAAAGTGTAATGCGGTCCACTCGTAAAGCAATGCCTATTTTTCTGGAAAAAGGAAAAGGGGTTATCGTTAATACCGCTTCTACAGGTGGCGTAAGTGGTGCCCATGCGGGAGCAACTTATACTGCCTCTAAACATGCTGTAGTAGGCTTGACGAAAAACACAGCTTTTATGTATGCCAACAAAGGGGTTCGTTGTAATGCTATCGCACCGGGAGCTACTGCCACAAACATCAGTGCTTCAATGAAAAATATAAATGAATTCGGCGTGAGCCGTACACAATTAACACAGGCTGTGATCCCTCGTGTAGGTACACCTGAAGAAATCGCACAAGTTGCGTTATTCCTGGCTTCGGATGATTCCAGTTTTGTGAACGGAGCTATCATCGCTGCTGATGCGGGTTGGACTTCTGCATTCTAAATGTTGGTTGTCTACCTCTGCCTCAACAATTTATCCACGGAGTCTTAGGGACCCAGATGGCGTTATTCGCAAATTTTCAGCCTTTTGAGAAGCGATTCGGACTCCAGAGACGCTATTTCATATAAATCGGCCCATAATTGGTGTTTTCGCGCCAATAGCTGCAGTGGAGTCCGTTAGTAATCCAAATGTGTAATAATGGCGCATTTAAGGTCTGCTCGGTCCGCTAACCCATTTTTTCGGACAAAATGTGATCGGATTAAACGCAGAGGTACCCCAGCACGCTACCATTTTGCCAAATGATGACCCAAACGGGAGGCTACATAAAACTCCGCTAGAGATTAATCTAGCGGAGTTTTTTATACGCTTGATATTTCCAGGGGAACCCTGCAAAATAGAGAGAATGCTAACTATAGAGGAGTTATATGAAATGAACGATGTTATGGTGCGGAATCATGTAAAAGTCATTGGAGCAGGAGAAAAAACTATCCTTTTTGCGCATGGATTTGGGTGTGATCAAAGCATGTGGCAGTTTATTACGCCATCATTTGAGAAAAAGTATCGAATCGTTCTATTTGATTATGTAGGCTCAGGCCATTCAGATTTAAGCGCATATACATCGGATAAATATCATACTCTCCATGGTTATGTACAGGATGTACTAGATGTCATCGAAACATTTGAACTCAAGGATATTATTTTTATAGGCCATTCTATTAGCTCTATGATCGGTTTGCTTGCTTCAATCGAGCGGCCGGATTATTTTGATAAAATGATTATGATCGGACCTTCCCCACGTTATTTAAATGAGGGAGATGCTTATTTCGGGGGCTTTGAAAAAAGTGATATTACTGAGCTTCTGGATATGATGGAGATGAATTTCGCGGGCTGGGCTAGCTTTATGGCTCCACTTGCGATGAATAACCCTGACCCAATGTTGACTAAACAGCTGGAACGAAGTTTTATTTCGGCCGACCCTATTATCGCTAGAGAATTTGCGGAAGTTACATTTTTTTCGGATCATAGAGAAGATCTGCCTAAAGCGACAGTGCCTACACTCATATTGCAATGCTCGGATGATAGTATCGTTCCTATAGAAGTAGGAGAATATTTACATAGACACTTGAATAATAGTACGTTCCGGTTAATGGAGGCCAAGGGCCATTATCCGCATATTAGCCATCCACAGGAGACCATTACTTTGATTAATGAGTATCTTAGGTGAGATGGAGAAGATTATGGTGTTGAAAGGATATTTAGACAATGGATGACCGGTTAAAATATGCGCCGTGCGGATATGTTTCCATTACCCATGAAGGAATGATCCTCAATGTGAATCAAACCTTTTTGGATGGGATGGGATATCAGCAGGTTGATTTGGTAAATAAACATTTTGAATCTATCATGTCTACGGCGAACAAGCTTATTTTTCATTCATACTTCTATCCTTTTATCAATCTGAATGGACATGTAGAAGAGCTATTTATCAATTTGAAGGACAGCAAGGGACAAGCCGTCCCTTACTTGTTAAATGGTAGACGCCTCGAGTGTGAAGGTGTAGAGGTCATTGATTGTATTCTCGTACAGATGGGCAAACGTATTGATTATGAGCTAGAGTTACGATCTGCGAAGAAGCAAATAGAAGAGGCCTATTGGGAAAAAGATCAGGCGCTGGCAAAGCTCAAACAAATCCACCTTGAAATCGAGCAAAAGCAAGCTGAATTGCTGGAGATGAATGCCGTTTTAGTAGAGCTATCTACTACAGACAAGCTTACTGGATTAAAGAATAGAAGGTTCCTGCAAGAAAAGCTGGAAGAGCAGATTGCAGCGTATCACCGTGATCAGGCGCCTTTTTCATTATGTATTTTAGATATTGATCACTTTAAAAATGTGAATGATACCTACGGTCATCAGATGGGTGATTATGTCCTGGAGAAATTGGCGAGTATCCTGAAATCCCAATCTCGTAAAGAAGATATCGTAGCTAGGTATGGTGGTGAGGAGTTTATCCTTCTGCTGCCTAATATAGATTCATCGGATGCCAAGGCTATAGCGGACAATTTGCGGCAATTCATTGCCAGCTCCACTTGGGAGATTGGCAGGGTTACGGTAAGCGTCGGCATAGCTACTTTTGAAGCAACCGATACAGACATCACTCTTCTGGAAAAAGCTGACCATGCGCTTTACGCTTCGAAAGAACAGGGGAGAAATCGCGTTACGCATATTATGGATTTGAGTGAAAAGCTTCTTTAATCGGAGGCTTTTTTGTTATTTATAAACGATACATCCTCTTTGCTCTAATTGCTCTAATAATTCTGTTCTTCTTAAGCTGTGATTCCATCTTAAATCCAGTTTCTCTAATCGTCCAAGTTGTAGAATCGAATCCGGGATTTCTTGCAGATTATTATCTCTTAAATCAAGCTCAACAAGGCTGCTTAATTGACCTATTTCCTCAGGAAGCTGATTAAGTTTATTTTTTCTAAGGTTCAGTCTTCTTAACTTGCTTAAATTACCGATAGATGAAGGCAGCTTAGTGATTCGATTATCACTTAAATCAAGTATCCGAAGTTCTTCTATAGCACCCAAATGTTCTGGTAACATGACCAGTTGATTACCATAGAGATGGATCTCTCTTAGCCCTTTTATTTGTGTGATCGAATCAGGTAAACATTCTAGCTGATTATAATAAAGCCGCAATTCAATCAGACTGCTCATTTCGCCTATACGGGCAGGCAATTGCTTGAGATGATTATCTGTTACGTTCAGATACTTAAGTTTCTGGAGAATACAGAGCTGCTCCGGCAGCTGTTCGAACTGATTATTGCTTAGGTATAGAAAAGAATCCAACCCCTGCAATCCGCCAATGCTCTCCGGCAACACCTTCAGCCGATTATGGCCTAAATCCAGCATTCTTAGGTGAACTAAGCGACCGATGTTCTCGGATAACTGTTCGATTTCATTGCCCGCATAATTAAGTACCTCTAATTCGTCATGAAGGAAGAGCTGATCGGGAATCTCTTTAATATGATTGTTGTACATGCTCAGTTCTAGTAGCGGATTGCTCTCAAACACGACATCTGGCGTTTCAATAAGTCCTTTTCCGTCAAAATTATATTTCATGAATGGATCTCCTTTGTAATTTGTATTGGCATCAAGCCTATGTGACAACGTTACGATAGAATATAACAGGATGATGATTTATTATCAGTATGTTGGCATACAAAACTATGGAATGTGTTAGAAAGGAATAATGAGATGGAAGCTTCTTTTTGGACTGGCACTCGCTTTTTTCAAGGTTTACCCTCGGAGAAGATCGAGGCGGTCTCAGGATTATTCACTTATAAGGCATATTCTAAGGGGACCCTGGTGTTTGCAGAAACAGATCCGGGGGATTATGCCTACATTATCTATTCGGGGATTATAAGGGTGTACGCTACCACGAAAGGGAAAGAGCATACCGTAGATCTTTTTGGAAAAGGCGATTTCTTTGGCGATCTGGAAGTGATCCATCCCTCCAATATAAGAGTGCTGTCTGCGGTGGCTATGAATGATACTGTATTATTTGAGATTAAACATGAGCTTTTTAAGCAGATGCTTGCCGATTACCCGTTGATTAAGGAGCAATTGATGCTGCTGCAAATGGACCGTTTATTTTTATCGAATCGGTTATTACATGAAATGAAATTTCATGATGCGAGAGCGCGTGCGATATTTACGCTGAGAAGACTATACCAAAGATTTGGAGTAGAGGAGCAAGGCAAACAGAGGATTGATCTTCGATTGACCCATCAGCAGTTCGCGGATATGATCGGAACGTTAAGGGAGACGGCTACCCTTGTGCTTAAAGATCTGCAAGAGCAAAAGATTATTGAGATTCAACATCAGCAGATCACCGTGTTAGACGCGACATATTTACTGGAGTATACGGATTTCGATTGAGAAGAGCCGTTCCGGGATCTTTTTCAGAGAATCGATTATTAAAGGGGTTATGAATATGGCTTGTAATCATTGTGTAGTAAGAGAGCTGAATTTTCAAATCAAGCCTCATGGTGAGCTTAATCTTAGGGTTTTACCTGAGGTTATTCATCACTTGAGTAGAAGTAATACGATACATAAGTTAGAAGAAAATGTGATTACGATTAAGGAAGCTGAAGCGCGAGATCTTCTAGATTTCTGTAACGATCATATGGAGTCCGGGAAAATTGAATTTCGTATAGATGACCAAGCATGGAGACCTCTATCCGAGATGTCTACTGTAATGGATATGAAGTGGATTGATGAGGTTATCACTAAGGGTCTTGTTACTTGTTACTTCCAACCGATTGTGAACGTAAGGGAAGAGATTTTTGCATACGAGCTTTTATCGAGATTTAAAAAAGAAGATGGATCCCTTATCTATCCTAATGAGATCTTTGCGGCAGCACGGAATCGTGGGCGTTTATATGCTTTAGACCGGTTATGTAGAATGACTGCCGTAAAATATGCTGCGCCCTTAAATAAAAAAACGTTTATTAATTTTATCCCTACATCAATTTACGCTCCAGAGTTCTGCTTAAGATCAACGGTTGAATTGGCTAATCAATTAGGTGTCGATCCCTCTCTTTTTGTCTTTGAAGTTGTTGAAACGGAGAAAGTGGATGATCTCGCTCATTTGAAAGCTATTTTAACATATTACAAGGATCGGGGATTTGAATACGCTTTAGATGATGTTGGGGAAGGCTTCAGCACAATCGAGATGTTATTGGAGCTTAAACCTCATTACATGAAGTTAGATATGAAATATGTTCAAGGCGTGTCCAGTGATCCGAACAAACAGAAAATAGCTAAACAATTTTTAGAAAAGGCTTTAGAAATCCAATCTGTTCCTTTAGCAGAAGGTGTGGAGTTTAGAGAGGACTTTGAATGGCTTAAGCAGAGTGGTTATCAGTTGTTTCAGGGATATTTATTTGGAAAGCCTGATCCTATTCCCAAACAGTAATCCTAATGAGTATATATCGGTCCAGAGGATGAGATGAATTTCAGGTCAGAGTCTGAGTACAGCCAACCCCCGGGGTTGTATAATTTAGGTAATTTGAAAAGGGGGACGGGATGGATATGAAATGGCATCAATTTGTAACGCGCTGGGCGGATTCTAGGGGCTTTGATGGACGAGAAATTGATTATCAATGGCCTTCTCCCTCATTTCCGGTCATCAGTATTCGTAGTAATTTAGGGCGATACTCAGGTCAAAAGTATGGTCATGGAAGTAAACCCCGTGTAAAGACAGCCGTTGGTTTAATCGCTATTGGAGATGTAGCTGTCGGATTGATTTCCATAGGTGCGATAAGCGTGGGCGTACTTTCCTTAGGAGCAATATCACTGGGAATGTGGTTAGCGATCGGAGCAATAGCACTTAGCTGGCTTGGCTTCGCAGTGGGAGCGATTGCGATTGCAGGAGTGGCTGTAGGAGCGATCGCAATCGCGGAAAAAGCGTTGGGGGCCATCGCCATAGGGGATACGGCGTTTGGTGCGATAGCGATAGGCAGGATCGCTGGGGGTGCCATAGCTATCGGACAATGGGCATATGGTGTAATCGCAGTTGGCGAACATGGTTTCGGATTAATTCCCATCACGGGCGATGTGTGGAATTGGTTCCGGCGTTTGTTCGGATCGGGGAGTTAAGTAGACCTCCAGTCCTAAAGGATCCCATTCTCTTCCGGAATATTCGATAAATAATATCTATCACATAAGAAAAACTAATTGCAATTACCTATACTCATTTCATACCAATTAATCATGCGATCAGATCTAGGCTTATGTTACTCTTTGAATGTATTCGAAACTTCATAGGCAAACCTATGGAAATGTAGGGACGCAAAGCTATAGGGACTAAGGTTATCATAACTATTGTCAGCCAGCTGCCAAAGAGTGTGTAACGCTTTTTGTTAAAATATAAGAAAGTATAAGTTATACACCTATACTTAATATCTTATATTTCTCGCTTAAACGCTTACCGTCCTTATAAGGACGCCGAAGGCGTTTATGCTTGTTAAGGTTTAATAAAAATTAAGTCTTAATTTTTAGGCGACTTTATACGCAATCAAGCTACTCTTTTGGGGTAGTTTTTTTTGTGCCCATTTTTGGGCACTGGAGAGATTCATATGACATCTGGGGGTAAGAAGAGATGAAGAAAATGATTGCGATCGCTACATCGGCGGCCATGTTGGCCAGTTTTTCGAGTGAGGCAGGTTATGCTTTAGCAAGTGAGGCAAGCAAGGTAAAGGTAACAAAAACAGTCGCGCAAAGTAAGGTCAACTTATTAAGCAACGCTTCGGTTATTCCGTTTGAGCTGTACGGCAAGGATGTTCTAAATGCCTATAATGAGGTTTTTAGAATGAATCCAGCAAATATTAAAACCATCACAAATAACGGTGGCAACTACTCAGGCTCACCTATAGCTAAGGCTATGGATGGGGATATGAGCACGCATTGGGAGACTGGCAAACCGAATAGTTCAACGTTTACGAATGAGGTTGTGTTTGTTTTCAATGAGTCCGCTGAATTAAATAGAATGGTATATGCCGCTAGGCAATCCGGTGCTAAGGGTAAAGGCTTTGCTCAAGAATTTGATATCTATGGCTCCACTACAGATGCGGGCGATTTCACACTCGTGTCTTCTGGGGAATATACAGGCTCAACCGGTGATGTAGTGGAGATTCAGTTTGTACCTACGGCCTTTAAGAGACTTAAATTTGTCTACAAAAAAGCAAACCAGGATTGGGCGAGTGCAGCTGAGTTTTCTTTTTATAAAGAGGATAGTGTCTCTGCTAAAATGAAAAATTTATTTACAGATGATACCTTGAGCCAAGTTAGTACAGCCTTTGATACGGCAGAGAAATTAACAGCTTTAGAAAATGAAGTACAAGCACATCCACTGTATGCGCAGTTTAAAGAAGAGATAGAGAATGCAAAGATCCTTTTGGAGAACCATCAGGTAGAGGTAACAGCAGCCAAGGTTTCGAAGCTAAAAGGGTATGGTACAGCCTATGAAAATGCCTATAGCCAAGCTTATAGAATGCCAAATGCAAACGTATCAAAAGTAACGGTGAACGGTGGAAGCTACCCAGGTACGAAGCCTGAATATATGCTGGATGACCAGCCCACTACGCATTGGGAAACGAACAAAAACAATGATGCAAGCTTCACGAATGAAGTCGTGTTTGAACTAGCGCAAGCGGAAGTGCTGGACAGAGTGGCTTTTTTGGCTAGAGATAACCGCAAAGGATTCCCAGAGGCTTTTGAAATCTATGCATCAGAGACGAGTAAAGGAGAGACCTTCCAACTTGTATCTAGCGGAACCGCGATTAGTACCAATGATTTTCTGGAATTTAAATTCGAACCGACGAAGTTTAAAAGATTAAAATTTAAGTTCACAAAAGCTAATATTAACAGACCTTTTGCGGCTGAATTTAGATTTTATACAGAAGATAAAGTAAGCGAAGCTGTAAATGGTATTTTCACAGATGGAACGATGAGTGCGGTTGTGTCTGCTTATAATAACGTTGCAAAAATCAATGAATTGGAGGAAGCGGCAAAAGTACATCCGCTCTATCCAATCCTTAAAGATTCATTGGAACTAGCTAAGAAGCTGGTTAATGGCGAGGTTCAAACCGAAGGTACCATCATAGAGGCCGAGCAGCGTGGAGATATGAATAAACATGCTCAGCAAAACCTGAGAATAGGCTTCGGCACGAACAACCAGCCTACAGGACTTGCGGCAATGCCTGGCGAGACCATCAATGTTTATGTGGATGCTGCTTCGGGTGATAAGTTGCCTTCTTTGATCTTTTCTCAACAAGAGGGAGCTTGGAATAGTTGGGCTAGGGGCGTACAATTGCGTGCGGGCAAGAACACTATAACTGTACCTGAAATTGCAACGACTAGTGCTTATGCTCATGATGTAACTAAGGGCGGCACCGTTTATATCGTAAATCCCTATACAGCTGAGGAGCAAGGGAAGGCGCCACTGATCCGCTTCGAAGGTTTAGAAAAGATTCCTTTTATGACCAAGACCACGGATCCAGAGCAATTCAAAACCTTCTTAATCACATACAAACAAAGACTGGACGAAGATAAAGCGGCTCATCCAAATGTTCAAGATCGCAAACTTATCGATGTGGTAGAAATGGCCAGCGATCATGTTATTTTTACAGGAACTGCGACTGAAGCATACAACAAATTTATTACGCAAGGAAATAACCCGCTGGATACCGTAACTGGGTATGACACCTGGATGAAAAGCATTTTTACCTTCTATGGCTTGGATGGCAGTAGTGAGATTCATGATGCCAAGCTAATTCGTGAGAATATTCGATTGATGCAGCCTTATGGTGCGATGTATGCAGCGGGAGATCATACAGGGATCCAACTTGGAACAGTAGGAACCATGTTAGGTGATTTTAACAAAGCTTATCCGGGCTGGGGACTGAATCACGAAATTGGGCATCGCTTGGCTATGGGTGAACGGGAATATGGCGAAGTAACTAATAATATGGTGTCTATGTTTATGTCTGTCGCGGCGAATTCGATAGATAATCGTATACCGTATGAATCAGATATCTATAAATATGTCCTCGAAGAAAATAAAGTGGTAATGAATCAGCAGGGCTTATTTGCACAACTCGGAGCCTATTGGCAGCTGGAGCTGGCACATCCGGGATACTGGACAGAGCTGACCAAGCTATATCGGGAGCGGAAGGTCACCCTTCCCAACGGTGACAATTCCAAGCAGCAGTATTTGGTGGAGTTCTCCTCCGAAGTACTGGGATTAGATTTAAGCAGCTATTTTGCCAGACATGGCTTCACTGTGAATCCTGAGACAAAAGCGAAAGTAGCCAAGTATCCGGCACCGCAAAAGTTATGGTATTTAAATAACTCGGTGATTAATTATGAGGGAACTGGAATAGTGGATAAAAATCTGGCCATTAAGGTTAATATCACACCTAACACCACGGCTAGAACGAACACGTTAAGTTTCAGTATAGATAAAGAGCTTAAGCAAGACTTTTTAGGATATGAAGTGTATAGAAATGATGTGTTAGTTGGTTTTACAGGAACTGACCAATTTGTGGATCAGAATGTAGATGCGAGTATCAACTATACGTACAAGATCGTCGGTTATGATAAAAAGCTGAACCCACTGAAGCCCGTACAGATTAAAGCCTTTAAGCCAGCCTTGTCTGTTGAAGATCAGCTCACTTTAAAGCTTAATCAAACCTTTGATCCGATGAGCTATGTAAAAGCGGCTAACTATCTAGGAAACGATATTACTGCGGATGTCTCTCTGAAAGCCAATAACGTTGATGTAACGCAAAAAGGCAACTACGAAATTGTATATGAAGTGAAAAGCGAAGGGGTTACGGAAACGAAAACCACACAGGTTACGGTAACGAGCGACTACGCCTATATTTCCGATCTCAATGCCAAGTCAGTCGTTGTAGGCTGGGGTGAATTAAAGAAAGATAAAGCTATTTCCGGGGGAATCATAACCCTTGTTCGCCAAGGATTGGCTGCGACGTACGCGAAAGGGATTGGTGTTCATGCCAACTCTGAGGTAGTTTACGATATTGAAGGTAAGGGTTACGACTTCTTTGAAAGCTACATTGGGATCGATCAGGCCATGAAAGGGAAACCTTCCTCGGCTACTTTTGCAGTGTATGTGGATGGAGAACAGAAATTTGAGAGTGATGTTTTCCGGGCAGGAACAGAACATCAATTTGTGAAAATCCCAGTGACTGGCGCAAGAGAGGTGAAGCTGGTCACAACAGATGCTAAGGATGGCAATGCTTCAGACCATACGGTATGGGCCGATGCGAAGTTCTCGAATAATTCAAGCAAACCTATCATTACAGTGCCGGAAGAGACAACCTTCGTTAAGCTGAACAGCGAATTTGATGTGTTGAGCGATGTAACAGCTTTTGATACGGAAGATGGTAATTTAATTGGAGCCGTTGAAGTACAATCCAATGGATTCACATCAAGCAAAACAGGGACTTACAACGTCGAGTTTTCAGTTACAGACTCAGATGGAAACTCCGCTGTGCAGGCCAGAAAGATTGTTGTATACAGCGCTAGTAAATACCTGAGTGATGTAGATTGGCAATCGGCAAAAACGGATTATAATGTGGTTCGAAAAGATAAGGCTAGCTCTAACAATCCGATTAAACTGCTGGTAAATGGTGAGGTCAAAGAGTTCGCTAAGGGCTTAGGAACCCATGCCAGCTCTGAAATCGTGTATAATCTGGCGGGTGCAAACTATGAATATTTTGAAACGTATGTAGGGGTTGATAGAAATATCCCTGAGCAGAGCAACTCCAGTGTAATTTTCAAAATCTTTGCCGATGGGGCAGAGGTTTATAACAGCGGACTGATGAAATTTGTTACAGAAGCCAAGCTTGCGCGGATACCTGTTAAGGGTGTAAGTGAATTGAAGCTGGTGTTAGATAATGCAGGTAACGGAAATGCTTCAGATCACGGTGATTTTGCTGATGCGAAGTTTATGATCTTGAACAATACACCAGAGCTTACCATATCTAAATCTGTCTCAACCAAAGTGGGCCAAGCGATTGATATCAATGAAAGCTATTCGGCAATGGATTCGGAAGACGGTGACTTGACGGCTCAAGTGAAGGTCACAGGCCTAGAGCAGGTTAATTTCAACCGGGCTGGAAAGTATCCAATCACTTACACAGTAACAGATAGTGATGGAAATACGACCACGAAGATTAGAACGATAGCCGTAGTAGACATGACGGACTTTACGTACCTGACGGATTACGACTGGAATTCTACTCAGAACAGCTATACTGCACCTTTGAAGGATAAATCTATTAGTGCCAATACGCTGAGATTAACAGATGAGAACAATCAGGTAGTGTCCTATGAAAGAGGAATTGGAGCGCACTCTAACTCGACGATTGTATACGATCTAAGCGACAAAAACGTGGACTATTTCACTTCCTATGTAGGTGTAGATAGACAAATGTACGGTTCTGTTGGTTCGGTGAGCTTTGAGGTGTTTGTCGATGGAGAGAAGAAATTCGATAGTGGGGTCATGGGTTCGAGAGATCCGCAGAAATTCATCGAATTGGATATTAATGAAGCAAAAGAACTGAAATTAGTCGTCACAGACGGGGGAAATGGCAACGGATCTGACCATGCTACATGGGGTGGAGCCAAACTACATTTCGCGAATGGAGATCACTTATTCACTAGAGATCTTGAACAGGCGATTGCAGCGGCTAAAGCAATTTCTCTAGAAGGCTTCACACCTGAGAGCATCGCGGCATTTACGTCCAGCCTCTCGATAGCAGAGACAGTGTTGGTTAACTCTTCTGTTACGCAAAGTGAAGTAGACGAAGCTGTAGCAGCGTTGCAACAAGCAACCGAAGGTTTGGTCCAAATAGATCTTACGCAAGTGATTACTGTGGCGGACCCGTATTTAAGTGCTTCGATCAAGACTACATTGGGCGTAACTGGAGAACTAACGCTAGGGGATATGTATAGCCTTACAACGTTAACCAGCGAAACCAGAAGAGTCAGATCCTTGGAAGGTTTGCAGTACGCAAAGAACCTAGAGACACTTGATATTACTGGAAATGAAATTACAGATTTCTCCCCATTACAAGGGTTAACTAAACTAACGAGCTTATTGGCCGACCCACAAGTGGTAGAGGTAGGAGAATTTAAGGGACCTGTGGTTGAAGTAGCTAATCTGGTGAAAGGGCTCGATGGCAGCAAAGTGATCCCTAATTCCGCTGGGGTAAGAAACACTAGAACATCTAAAGAAATTGTGTTTGATATGAAGGAATGGGCTGCTAATCCGGATGTGTTTACTATTGACCTATCGAACGAGGAGAAAGGAACTTACATGCTGGGGTTAACTTACCAAGTCGCAGGTAATCTCGTGCAAATCATTTCTTTTATTAATAATAATTAAATTCCCAAGAAAGCAGGCGGATTGTGGTCTCTATAACCATGGTTCGCCAGTTTTTAAATGAGGAAGTTTTTATGTAAAAATATCCATTTTGTCATATGACAAAAGAAATGACAACGCTCACTATAAGCGGTGTAGTCTTTTAACTATACTTAATCAGAAATGCGTCAAATTTAAATGAATACTCTAATTGAAGCTTTTTATACAAAGAAGTAAATAATGTATGCGGTTTAGAGAGAGGTGTTTCTGTGAAAATCATCATTGTAGATGATCATCCTTTAGTTAGAAGAGGGCTGGCATCTGTCATTGCAATGCAATCGGATATGCAATTTGCAGGTGAAGCTACGACTGGCCCGGAAGCACTTGATGTGATTGAAGAGACAAAGCCAGACATTGTCCTCATTGATCTTAAGCTTGCTGATGAATCAGGACTGGATGTCATTAAGATAGCACGTACCCGCGGCATGGTTAGTAAATTCATACTGTTGACTTCCTCTGCGAGCAGAGAGGATTTTTTGAGGGCTGAAGAAGTACTGGTAGACGGATATGTACTGAAAGAGGCACTGCCGGAGGAATTACTCTTTGCTATCCAGTTGGTGTACAAAGGGAGAAAATATTACGATCCTGGCCTAATGGAAGAAAAGATGCGAATGAGCGCCAGCAGTCCAACAGATGAATTGACACCAAAAGAGAAGGAAGTCCTGATTCAGCTTGGACAAGGTGCTTGCAATAGAGTGATTGCCACACGTCTTTTTATCAGTGAATTTACGGTGAAGAAGCATGTCAGTCAGATTTTAGCGAAGCTGCAGGTTACTGACCGGACACAGGCGGCACTGTGCGCCAACGCGATAGGATTAACGAAATATGAAATGTCTTACGAGTAGAACGGCAAGATCAGATGTTATAATGGCTTTAACTACTTTGCAAGATTGAGTATTCTGTCTAATTGTAATTAGGGAGTGCTGTTGATGTTTGAATTGCCAGGATACCAAACCTTAGATCTGATAGATAATACCGCGGATATCAGATTATACAGACTCCTACGTCAAGAGGACGGCCTAAGGGTTATCGCTAAGACAACAATAGGAGAATACCCGGGAGCTGCCATGGTCGATGCTTTTCGTCATGAGTATGACATGCTTAAGCGACTTTGCGGACGTGGTGCAATAGAGGCGTACAGTTTGGAAATTATGGCGGACCGACCAGTCCTTCTCTTAAAAGATATAGAGGGGAGTACTCTTGGGCAGATCCTGCGTATGCCTGTTAATTCACTGGGTCTTCCAGCGCTGCTTCGGATCGCTACAGCTATTGCTGATTGTCTTATGCAAATTCATCGTGAAAAAATAACACTAAATGAACTAACCCCCGCTCATCTAATCGTCAATCCCATTACTTTTGAAGTGAAATTTATTGATATAAGAATGTGCTCTACCGAAAACATCACGAGTCCTTTGTCACCGTTAAGCGGTCGGCCCGATGTTCTGCTTCCTTATATAGCTCCAGAACAAACGGGACGAACCGGAGTCAAACCGGATTACCGTTCTGACTTTTATTCGCTTGGGATCATCCTGTATGAATGTCTCTCAGGCAGCCGCCCCTTTGAGCTGCATGATGTTGTTGATATTGTATATCGTCATCTTGCAGATACACCTGAGCCTCTGCACCGCAAGTTCCCCACTATCCCTCTATCGGTCTCTGATATTGTTGGTAAATGCATGGAGAAGATGCCTGAAGCGAGATACGCCAGCGCATTAGGCATTAAATCGGATCTTGAGGAATGTCTATCCCGTCTAGAAGAATCCGGGCATATTGAGCCTTTTCCACTAGGAAGCTGGGATATCCCAGAGCGGTGGATGGTATCAGGACGCTTCTATGGAAGACATCTTGAGCAACAAAGCTTAAGGGAAGCGCTGCAACGAGCATCACAAGGTGCCGTAGAGACGGTCTGGATTAGCGGGGAGAGTGGTATCGGCAAAACAACCTTTCTAAAGGAGACCCTTAGAAATACAGTCTCTTTGGATGGTTTCTTCGCCAGAGGCAAATTCGAATCCCGACATACCTCACTCCCTTATGGCATCTGGCATCAAGTCATAGAAGAGTTGGTTAGTCAGCTGCTGATGGAAACAAAGCTGCAAGTGGAAGTTTGGAAGCTGCGTATTCTACAAGCAGTGGACAATTACGGTCAGTTGCTGATCGATTTTGTTCCTAAGCTTGAACTTTTGATTGGCCCACAACCCTCCGTGCCTTCACTGCCACCGCTGGAAGCTCAGCATCGCTTTCAATTAATCATGAGCCGATTTATTCAACTCTTTCCTCATGAGGATCATCCATTGATCTTGGTATTGGATAATTTGCAATGGGCTGATGATACGTCGCTGCAATATCTCACTTCGCTTATAGAGGATACGGCAACGACTCATCTGCTAATCGTGCTTTCCTATCGCAATCGGGAGATTACAAGGCTGCACCCACTCAGTAGGCTGGAAAAGCATCTGATTGACCGCAACGTAGCGATGAGCAGAATTTCTTTACAAGCGCTTGAACTCACCGATTTAAAACAACTGCTACTTGATGTTATGCGTTACGAGGCAGCTGACTTGGACGAGCTGGCGCGTGTGCTGCTTCATAAGACAGATGGAAACCCGTTATTTATTAAGCAATTCCTTCAAGATTTGATAGATGATCAGCGAGTGGAATTTGATGAGAATATTCGAAGCTGGAAATGGGATCTCCAGCGTATTACTGAATTAAATGTTCCCGATAACGTAGCTTCATACCTTTCAAGTAAATTGCAACAATTTCCTGAACAGACGGTATATGCACTTAGCAGAGCCGCATTCATAGGCAGCCTATTTGATTTACGTACACTTGCTGATATTACGGAGACCCCGATAGAGGCATTGAGCGAAGCGTTGGCGGTTGCTGTACATGGGCGCTTGTTGCAGCCCGTTAACGGGGAGGAATATCCGCATTATAAGTTTCAGCATAACCGCATTCATCAGGCAGCATATGCCTTTATTTCCGAAGAGGAGCGTTCCGAGCTGCATTGGAAGATTGGTCTGTTATTGCTAGGCCGCAGCCCGCTAAGTGAAGGAACGACCCTATTTGAAGCTGTCCAGCATTTGAATCAGGCACTTACATGGTTAGACCGCCCTGAACAGAGGCTTCAACTGGTAGAGCTGAACTTACAGGCAGGGGTAAAAGCGAAGCAAACAACCGCACATGAGACAGCCTTGCAATATATGCTTCAGGCAACGTCATTATTAGCGGAGCAGAGCTGGGAGGCGCAATATGGGCTAACCTTCCGGGTATTTCGTGAGAGGGCGGAGCTCGAATATTTATGTTCCCATTTTGATACGGCTAATGAATTATTCCATCTGTTAATTGATAAAGCTACGACAAATATGGATAAGGCTTACGTCTACGCAATGAAGGTGCAGTTGGAAGCAAGTAATGATAACCACGAAGAGGTGATCTCCTTAGGCCAGCATACCCTATCGTTACTGAAAGTGAAGCATCAATTTGATCCTGGGTATGTTCAATTGACGCTTCAATGGTTGCGATTGCGGCGTAGACTCAAGAAGGTCTCACTCGAATCGCTTACTCTTTTACCTCCAATGACTGATGAAGCACGTAGAATCGCAATGTCTACTTTAGATCATTCGAGCAATGCTTGTTTCTACGTCAATCGAGAAGGGTGGCTCGCTTCTTCCTTCACCATGATTGAATTAACGCTTGATTATGGGATGACTCCGGAGGCTTCCATTGGATTCATAGGTTATGCAATGTTTCAATACTATTACTTCCGTAATGATGAAGAGACATTCAAATGGGCCATGCTGGCATTCAGCTTATCCGAACCCTATCCGAAACAGCATATGACAACCTTAGCTGCGTTCGCCATGTGCTACGACAGCTGGCGGCATTATGATCCTGCTATGCTCCATACATTTACCGAGAAGGCTGGTAAAGTGGGACTGGAATCAGGTGACTTATGGAAGGGCAACCAGAATGTGCTGATCAACTGTGCCTCCCTTTTGCAATTTGGTCATCCTCTCGGCGATATCTATGAGCGATTAATTACTCATTCCGGAGATTTGCTGCGCCATAACAACAGTCTTCATTGTAAGCAGGCTATTGTAGCGGCGGCCATTCTTGTTCGACTGACAGGTTATCGCTCTATAGATGATCCCTTTCCCATCGCGGAGATTAGCGAGCCTGATTTTGCAAAGTCGGTTCATGGGGACACCTTTGATTTTATACAAGAAATGGTCTGGATCTATCAGTATTTGACGGGCTATGTATTTGGAGAATACCGAGAAGCCAGTGAGGCATTAGCCAAATCAGCGGCCATTATAAAATCACGCGAAGATGGCTTAGACAGTCCCATGCAGATCATGTATGAATGTTTAGTCTGGGCTCAGTTGTATGAGGAATATAACGCTGAAGAGCAACGTACATATCGGGCAAAAATGCGTAAATGCTTGAAGAAAATGAAAAATCTTGCCATGCGTTGTCCGGGGAATTATCAGCATAAATATCTGTTGATGAAGGCTGAGTTAACTCGTCTATCGCGAGATCCCCGCCAAGCTGAAGCGTTGTATGAGCAATCCATTGAGACCGCCCGGGTCCACGGTCATATTCACGATTTAGCGATGGCGGCGGAATGTTATGGCAAATATGGGCTTCGTCATGGCAAAATGCATCTGGCAAGAATCTATATGACTGAGGCCTATGAGGCTTATCTGCAATGGGGCGCAAAGGCTAAAGCGGCTGACCTGGAGCAGCAGCATCGCCATTTGCTGCATATTAAACGAGAGCCCGGGCTCGATCGTGTGGATTCCCTTTCTGTGGTAATGTCTGCCCAAGCATTATCGGGCGAGATGGAGATGAGCCGATTATTGGCCACGCTGATGCGAATCATGCTCCACAATGCTGGGGCAGAATATGGGGCTGTTATTTTTGATCATGACGGCAAATGGATGGTGGAAGCTTATGGGACCTCAGAAGCCCAGCATATCGAATCTGTTCCACTTGGGGAAGAATCGGGGTTGGTCCCGGCAGCGATTATAGCTTACGCGGCAAGAACACAAGAACAGGTTGTATTACATGATGCGCTCAGTGAAGGGATATTTACACGTAATACTTACGTTAGGAATAATAGACTGAAATCCGTTCTATGTCTCCCCATCATGAATCAGAATAAATTGGTTTGCCTGCTCTATTTGGAGAATAATCTATCGCCGGGTGTATTTACTCCAAGCAGACTCGATGTGCTCAAGCTGCTTGGTTCACAATGCGCAATCTCAATCGCTAATGCCAAGCTATATTCGGGAATCCAATATCTCAAAAAAAATCTGGAGGATCAAGTGGTAGAAAGAACTCGCAGCCTGGAGCGTTCGATGCGGGAAACATCTGCGGCTTTGGCCGAAGCTACTGTTTTTGAGGAACGCAATCGTATTGCCCAAGAGATTCATGATATTGTCGGGCATACCCTTACATCGACGATTCTGCAGATTGAAGCTGGCAAGCGGCTGCTTCAGAAGAAGGAGATAGACAGCGGCTTTCAGCGTCTGGCAGAAGCCCAGGATCTTGTGCGGCATAGCTTGAATGAAATCCGCGGCTCTGTCCATATGCTGAAAGAGGACAGGTATTCTGACCTAACCGTGATGCTGAGGCAGTTGATTAAAGATACAGAACGCAATGCAGGCGTTGTTGTTCATGCAGTTATTTATGATCTGCCGGAAGCCATGTCAACAGCCTATAAAAAGGCAATCTATCATGCTTTGCAGGAGGGCTTAACTAATGGGATCAGACATGGAAAGAGTGCCGAGTTCCATTTTAGTCTGGAGTCTGTTGGAGCGAACTTGCAGTTTAGACTCAAGGATTGTGGGCTAGGGATGAGTCCAATCGTGATGGGATTTGGACTTAGGACGATGAAGGAACGGGTTGAGCAACTGGGAGGCAGCTTATCCATCGATTCAGAAATGGATGAAGGCTGTTTACTGGAGATTGATCTGCCCATGCGAAGGGTTGTGGATAGAAATTGAGCAAAATAAAAATTGTAATTGCCGATGATCAATTGTTGACGCGGGAAGGACTTCGCACCATTTTGGATCTGGAAGATGATATGGAAGTGGTCGGTGCTGCCAAGAATGGAGAAGAAGCTTGCGAGATGGTTGAAGCACTCCAGCCTGATCTGGTGCTGCTCGATATTCAAATGCCAGTTATGGATGGCCTTAGCGCCTTGAAGCGAATAAAGCAGGTTCGGTCGAACATCTTCATTCTGATTCTGACTACTTTTATAGAGACTGATTATATTGTAGAGGGAATGGCCTACGGAGCAAGCGGCTATATGCTGAAGGACATGGATGCAGATAAAATGATCGCTTCGATTCATGATACGTTATCCGGGCAATTTATTCTGCCAGCTCCGGTAGCAGCCAAACTGGCGTCGAGGATGAACAGGTTAACAGAGGACTATGAACATTGGCAGAGATCGGGTCTGGATCGCATCAGTCTGACAGAACGGGAAGAGGAGCTGGCACAGCTCATTATCCGGGGACTGAACAATCGTGAAATCGCCGATACATTACATATTGCGGAAGGTACGGCGCGTAATTATATTAGCAATCTTTACAGCAAATTAGAAGTGGTTGATCGGGCCCAAGCGATTGTGCGACTGCAAGCTATTTTGTAATAGTTGTTGCTGTTAACGAATTACTGTCGGGGCCAAATATTCAAACAGCGGGAGATTCCTCAGTATTCCAAATGTAACGGTCAGAATCAACATTATAGCCATAATTGCCTGGCTAAGAGGCCGGATTTGCTTCTTATTAGTAATCCAATACAACATATACAGAGGTGCTAAAATAAACAGCAACGGGTTAAATCTAAACGCTTGAATAACGTCGAACTTCAGCAAGGAAAGAATAACTCTTGTGACTCCACATCCGGGACAATACAATCCAGTCCATTCATGAAATGGACAAGGGATACTAATCTTGGTTAAGGGTATCCATGCTTTGAGATAAACTACGCCGACGAGACTTAAGGACACACCCCAAAATAGTTTAGGATGTGTCCTTTTATAAGTCGTAAACTTATACCAGTTTATTAACATCGGATTGTACCAAGGCATACGTGACAATACCCAGACCAAAGAGTGTCAGGATCACATAAAGCACTGAATTATCTGACGGGTATTGGCCGCGCTGTCTTTGAGCTTCAGCAATATGTTTACCTACCTGATAGGCCCAAATGAAGCTCCAGATCCCACACGTAACCAACGTTAAAAGAAAATGTTTTCCTCCTGTAAATGTATAGTCCCCACTCAGTTCGCCTACCTCATTGGTTAGAACAATAAACCAATATATTGTATAGAGCCCACATGTAATTAATGACAAAATAATGGCGAATGCAACACTTCTGCGACTAATCATTACTCACTCTCCTATGTATTTACATAAAAATTCGACATTTCCATCTTATTGAATTAGGAAAAAATATACAAGACAATATTTGAGAATTACTGTCCGCTGTCGAAATCTAGACAAACTTACTGCTGATATCTAGTGGAAACCTTACCAAATATGAAATATACTTTTGAGGCTATGCACTGGAACCACAACTAGATTTACATTAACGAATGGAGGACACTTTGATGTCTACTTTGCCAAATTGCCCGAAATGTAATTCAGAATACACTTATGAAGATGGTAGTTTGCTCGTCTGCCCGGAATGTGCGCATGAGTGGAGCCTCGACACAGAGGCTGAAAGCAGTGAAGAGAACAAGGTTGTCAGAGATGCCAACGGAAATATTTTAAATGATGGAGATGCTATAACTATTATTAAAGACCTTAAAGTAAAAGGAAGCTCATCCGTTCTGAAGATAGGAACAAAGGTGAAAAACATCCGTTTAGTGGACGGAGATCATGATATTGATTGCAAAATCGATGGTTTTGGAGCTATGAAATTAAAGTCCGAGTTTGTTAAAAAGATCTAAAAAATAAGAATCAGCTTAACTTCAACAGAAGTAGGCTGATTCTTTATTTTAAACGTTATCTATTAATCTCAACAATCTGATTTCGTCCGGCATTTTTTGCTTGATATAAGGCTTTGTCCACAGATTCGAATAAATCATTTAGTTGATTGGTCAGGCTTTCTGTATATTGAGCTGCAAAATTACTAATGGACAGCAGTCCCATACTAACAGTAATTGATAGGGCATGAGCAACATCCTCTACATGTACTTTATTAGCTTCTATTATAGATTTGATATGTTTTGCCAAGTGGTTTGCTTGTGTTTGATCTGTATTTGGTAAGTATATGATAAATTCTTCTCCGCCATAACGCGCCAGAACATCCGTCTCCCTCAACGTTTTCTTAATTACCTCTACCGTGCTGCAAATGACCACATCACCGATTAAATGGCCGTAATTATCATTCACTGTTTTGAAAAAGTCGATATCCAGAAGGATGATAGCAAAAGGCTGCTTGAGTTTCATATTTTCTATGATCTCATGCTCTAAGTGTAACGTTAAGTAATGACGATTATAACAACCGGTTAAGCTGTCCGTTATGGCCATCTGCTTAAGTTTTTGGTTGGTTTGCGATAGTTCATTCTGGATTTCAGTTAATGCAGCATTACGCTCTTGCAGGGTCTCGTTCTGGTGATTGGTCTCGGCTATGAGGCGATGCAGCTCGCTTCTGTCCTGAAAAGTAAGAATGCGTCCAACCCTGATTCCACCTACCACAATCGGCGCGGCAGTAATGTTAATGTATGCATTGAGTGAGGTGTAGAATAGTTCAACCTCGGTTCTCTCCATGGGCTGGTTCAAGTATGTATGAAGGAATAAATCGAAAGCTCCGGAAGTTTGCTCCATGGGTGCGATGGTCGACACGTCAAAGCGAGCACCGGTTTGTAGATTGATTCTTGGGAAAAGCGAGCGATTGATTTCTACTACAGTCTCACTATCATCCAGTACAAGAATTCCTTCTGTAATGGTGTCAATGATATCCTGATGGGCGATGGTTACGAGATCAAATATTTTATCCCGATGAATAGCAATTACGAAAAAAATTGCCGAGATTAAGATCCCCAGAGAGGTCAGCCCCGGAATAACTGGATCAGATTTAAGCAACACCACATTAAGAAAAACATCCAATAATATAAATACCGTTAGCACCAGCACCCCTTTGAGCACATGAGCAACCTGTTTTTTGATCCGCTGTGTAGTGTTTGAGACTAGGGCTGAATAGATGATATACAGAGAAATCATTACGCTGGTGGTTAAGAAGATAATAAGCAGCCAAAAAATCGGACCATAATATCTTTCGATATATCCGCCGTTCATAGGGAGAACAAAATTTCCGTTTGGATTAGCGATCACTACTACTATGATCAATGCTGCGAGAATGTATAGGATCAGCGTGTTCTTTTTTCGAAGGAGATGTGAATTCCCGGTGAGTAGTACCGTGAACAGAAGCCAGCCAATCGTTAACAGAACCGAGTCGATAAAAGCGAGCTTTACATAAAACAATTGAAACTTGGGATCGTCGGTAGTTTTGATAGCAAATTGACAGAAGGGCCATAACATCATAGTAAAATGAAATACTAAGTATGCTTTATGTAGGTTAGTGATGGTTACAGACGCAAATATGTAGATGAACAAAGCGAACAAAACAAAAAATAATAATAAATCAATCCATGTCATGATATTCATTTCAGTGACACCTTCTCCCACCCGGTTAACAGTTCTTTCATGTTACCTTGAATTTTAATGGTTTGCCATATGATCATTTGTTCTACGAGAACGGCTATTTGTTTAAGAGTGTTTCAACATATTCCTTCAAAATCCTCTATTTGTAAGCGTGGTTTTGCAAATTTTAAGGATGAGTTTCTCGACAAACTGGGGTTGGACAGAATGATTAGCTTTTTTAACCTTAACTTGTGTTATAATCAAACAAACAATTTAAAGAGGAAATTATAGTTAAGGGGGATTTGTAAGTGGAAATAGGAATAAGCACGTTCGTAGAAACAACACCGGATGTCCAGACAGGTGAAGTGATAAGTCATGCGCAGCGTTTGCGCGAGGTCGTAGAGGAGATTGTGCTTGCAGATCAGGTGGGTTTAGATATATTTGGCGTGGGCGAACATCATCGTAAAGATTATGCGGCTTCTTCTCCAGCAGTTTTGCTGGCTGCGGCGGCCTCACAGACGACACGGATTCGGCTAACCAGTGCGGTTACAGTACTTTCCTCTGATGACCCAGTACGTGTGTTTCAGGATTTCGCTACTCTTGATGGAATCTCAAATGGACGCGCAGAGATCATGGCAGGCCGGGGTTCTTTTATCGAGTCGTTCCCGCTGTTTGGGTATGATTTGAATCATTATGATGAGCTGTTCGATGAGAAGCTGGACTTGCTGCTCAAAATACGGGAATCCGAAAAAATAACATGGAGCGGTGCGCACCGTCCTGCCATTAATAATCTGGGGATTTATCCGCGTCCCGTGCAGAATCCTTTGCCAGTATGGATTGGCAGCGGGGGAAATACAGAATCTGTAATTCGTGCGGGGTTACTAGGATTACCGCTTGTGTTGGCTATCATTGGTGGCAGTCCGCTACAGTTTGCTCCGCTAGTGAAGCTCTATAAGAAGGCTGCAGCACAAGCGGGACATGATGTGTCGAAGCTGCCCGTTGCTTCACACTCACACGGCTTTATTGCAGAGGACAATCAGCAGGCTGCCGATATGTTCTTTCCTTCTACGCAAGCTAGTATGAATGTAATTGGCCGGGAACGCGGATGGGGCCAATACACTCGTGCAAGCTATGATGCGGCACGTAGATTTGAAGGCGCTTTGTATGTAGGTGACCCGGAGACCGTTGCTGAGAAAATCATTCACCTGCGCAAGCAAGTAGGCATCACACGTTTTATGCTGCATGTGCCGCTTGGCACGATGCCTCATAAGGATGTAATGAGAGCCATTGAGCTATTGGGTACCCAAGTAGCACCCATTGTTCGCGCTGAAATATCGAGATGGGAAGCAGAGGTTGAAGCTAAGTAGTAACTATGATCTTACTAAATTATTGATGCTGTTGATAATGGAGGGGGAGATGGATATGACAGAGCACACTATAGCGAGCAGACTTGAAGCATTAGGAATTGTCCTGCCTGAGGCTAGTGAACCCGCGGCAAAATACGCTAACTACGTAATTGTTAATGGCTTATGTTTTGTATCGGGAAAAGGACCGGCGGGCCATCCCAAAGGAAAGCTGGGACAAGACTACACTACCGAAGAAGGCTACCATTTTGCACGTTTAACGGGTATAGAGATCCTTGCCGTCCTTAAGACAGCTTTAGGTTCTTTGGATAAAGTGAAAAGAGTAGTCAAAGTTCAAGGCTTCGTTAATGCAGATCCCCTCTTTGAAGAACATCATAAAGTGCTTAACGGTTGTTCAGATTTAATGCTGGAGGTGTTCGGAGACAAGGGTCTTCATGCTCGTTCTGTATTGGGTGCTGTTTCTGTAAGGGACAATCTTCCGCTCATTATTGATTCCATTTTTGAGGTAGAGGAACCTGTCTAGCGGGCTCCATGAGGGCATACTTAAAAAGAGGACTGTGGTACCGAAAGGTGATCGCAGTCCTCTTTTTTTAGGTGCTTATGCTGTAGCTAGATGCTCACCCCAATATTTGTAACAAAACTAATTACCCTTTTTTTAGTAACAATAGGTGCACATATCAATCAACGAGGTGATGACATCATGAAGTTTCAAAAGAAAGCTATGTTACTTTTACTACTTACATCTATGCTCTATACTGCTCCGGCCTATGCGGGGACAACGCCTCAGACTCCGGTTACAGCCGTCTATCTGGATGATCAACAGCTACAATTAGAGGCTCAGCCCTTGCTCGTAAACGATACAGTACTAGTCCCTATGCGCAAGTTATTTGAAGCTCAAGGGGCAAAGATTACTTGGAATAATGATACCAAGACCGTTAAGGCAACCAAGGGAGACCTGGTGCTGACCTATCATATTGGCGATCAAGCAGCGAATAAAAATGGCCATTCCTTAAGTGTAGCCGTTCCCGGCCAGATTGCCGGCGGTTATACGATGATGCCACTGCGTTTTGTCAGCGAAGCTTTGGGCAGCACTGTGAAGTGGGATACTGCTACTCGTGCTGTTCGTATCTACTCGGCAGTGGATTACGATACGACAATTCTATATGGAGTTAATCTGCGAAGTTTGCCAGATTCGTCAGCCCAATCAACGGTTCAGCAAATGTTGTCGGCAGGAGATAAGGTACATGTGGTTAGAGAAGTAGATGCTTTATGGTTAGAAGTGCGAACGCAGGATAACAAGAGTGGATATATCTCTGCTAAACCCAAATATAGCAATTATACGAGTGCTGCTCTTGTAGAGCGGCAGGGAAACGAGCTGCTTGCTTACGGAGAAAAATATCTGGGAACGCCTTATGAATTTGGCGCTGCTACTGACCAGACGTCAACCTTTGACTGTTCTTCTTTTGTAGGACATGTATTTAAGGATATGTTGGCAATTGACCTGCCACGTGTCTCTTACAATCAGGCCAAAGAGGGCAAAGAGGTTGGAATTAACGAGCTGCGCAAGGGGGATCTGTTATTCTTCAGTGCACGTGGACTTGATATTGGACATGTGGCGATTTACGCGGGAAATAATCAGATCCTACATACGTACTCCAAGGAGCTTGGCGTTCATTATGAAGCCTTAAGTGACAAGTGGAAGAAACGTTTGGTGACGGCTCGCAGATTGTTTTAGCTAGGTAATAATTAGGCTATAATTATCACGGTGAATAAGCATCCGAATACATTTGGGGGATGAAGCAGATTGGCTAAGACCATAGTAGAAAAGTTGAAATCCCCTCTCCATTAAAATATATTTGCAGGCATAAAGACGGTTTTTGAGTCTCTTTTCCGTCTATGTTATGAGCTTGATGTTAAGGAGGAAAATAGTGACTTGTACGGACGCAGAACTGGTAGATAAGGTGTGTAAAGGTGACATGGATGCATTCAGTGTACTTATCGGCAAATATTCCAATGCAGTATACGGGGTTGCTTATGGTAAATTGGGTGTTTTCATACCGCACAAGACATTGCCCAAGAGATTTTTGTTAAAACCTATCGCAAATTACCCAACTTGAAGGAGCCTGAGAAACTCGCCAGTTGGTTATATGCGGTTACTGCACGGGAATGCATGGATTGGTTTAGGTCAAATAAAAAGAAAACTGCTTACGAATTCATGCAAAAAATGGAGGTTCCGCAGCTAGAATCTACCGAAGATCAGCTGCTCAGAAAAGAACTCCAGCAAGATGTGTGGAAAGCCTTAAACACCCTATCAGAAGCTAATCGTATAGTCACAATTCTCTACTATATCGACAATTACAAGGTTAGGGAAATCGCCGATTTCCTTGATTTATCCAGCGAAGCTGTTGAGAGTAGACTCCGTAGATCAAGAGCGATCTTAAAAAGGGAGATGTTGAGTACAGTGAATAATAATCTTAGTGAAAACAAATTACAGGACGAATTTAAGAAGAGAGTCTTTCAGGATGAAAGAATGACTGAAACGAATTTTCGCCGTGTGGCTATGGGCCAGAGTGAATTTGATGATATTGATATGCATAAGACAAACTTCTCCAATGTAAATATGGAGGGGACCGGATTCGATAATATTAATATGAGCAGTACCACCTTTAATGACATCAATATGCATTCTGTTAAGTTTAATGAAGTGGGGCTGTGGGAAATAGAGGTTAGTAACAGTGAACTAGGAGAGGCTTATTTCCACGATACTCATTTGTACGGCAAAGGCAATAAGTTTGAGCGATGCCAGCTGAACGGGACATCCTTTGTAGATTGTGATCTTTCGAATGTGGATATAAGAGACTGCAATCTTTCAGGCGTCACAGTAAATGGTATTTCATTAGAGCTATTGTTAGACAGCTATAATAAAAGTAAATAAACTATATAAATCATAGATTTAATTGGAAACCACTTCTTTCTAGGAGTGGTTTTTGAGTTTAGGGTATAATGGATGAAGAGTGTACAGCACAACCTATAGGAGTGAAAAATAGATGAAGCGCATCACCATTTTAATTGCGGATGATGAGGCGGAAATTGCCGACTTGGTGGCCTTGCATTTGCAAAAAGAGGGGTATCATATCCTCAAAGTGTCCGATGGAAGGGCAGCGGTACAAGCCATTGAGTCGCAAACGATAGATTTGGCGATTCTGGATATTATGATGCCGGGGCTGGATGGTTACGAGGTAACCCGCCATATTCGGGAGCATCATCATCTGCCGATTATTTTTCTGAGTGCTAAAACTTCCGATCTTGATAAAATCACCGGACTGGTTATGGGCGCAGATGATTATATGACCAAACCGTTTAATCCAATGGAGCTGGTCGCCCGGGTTAATTCCCAGTTGCGGCGTTCCATACAATTCAGTCAGCCCGCAGCCATAACTAAATCGGTGCTAGAGGTTCGGGGATTGATGATTTCACCGGATGAGCATACGGTTACTCTTTATGGTGAGGTCATAGAGTTAACTCCAAAAGAGTTTGATATTTTGCATTTATTGGTTAGCCATCCCAAGCAGGTGTTTAGTGCGGAGAGCATTTTTCAACAGGTGTGGGGCGATGCTTATTATGAGAGTGGGAACACGGTCATGGTGCATATCCGTACCTTGCGCAAAAAGCTGGGCGAAGACATCAATAAGAATAAATTCATTAAGACGATCTGGGGCGTTGGATATACTTTTAATGGGTAAAGCCAGTGAAGTTTATATATTTTAAGAAAAACTTTATATTTGTCCCGCCTTTTCTTTAAAGTGTCTTCGTTATTCTATTCCTATCAAGGAAATGGGAGGACATTGCTGATGAAGAAGTGGGGCTTTTTGGCGTTGGTTGTGTTGTTGCTTGGGTATGCAGCGGCTCGTTATTTACCGAATACGGGCAATTTAGGATACGATGATAAGATTCGCAAAGAATCTATTACAAATAACAATAGTTTAGAGGTGGTAACACAAGATCAGGTGTATCAAGGGGATTTGTTGCTGGTGAATAGACAATACCCGGTACATGAGGATAGTGTGAAGCCTGATATCGTGACCTTATATGAGCAGGCGGATCTGGTGCAGGGTTATGGACTGCTGGATACCTCGATTCGTTTGTCTGAAAGTGTAGCGCATAAATTCAATAAGATGGTCAAAGCTGCCGAAAAAGAGGGTGTGAATCATTTTTTAATTAGCAGCGGGTACAGGGACTTTGAAGAGCAAGAGAAATTATATCAGGAAAAAGGCTCGGACTATGCTTTACCGGCGCAATACAGTGAACATAATTTAGGATTATCTCTGGATATCGGGTCGTCCCAAGCAGAAATGAGTAAAGCGCCTGAAGGAAAATGGCTGCAAAAAAATGCTTGGAAATACGGCTTTATTCTCCGCTATCCGAAAGACAAAACCGAGATTACGGGGATAAAATATGAACCCTGGCATTTCCGTTATGTAGGGTTGCCGCACAGCGCCATTATTCATGAGAAAGGGCTTGTGTTAGAGCAATATTTGGATTTCTTGAAGGAGAACAAAGAGATTTCGACAACAGTAGACGGTAAAGCTTATACAGTAAGTTATTTTCCGGTATCCAAATACACTACGATCAAAATTCCACAGGAAGGGCAATATATGACTTCAGGCGATAACATGGATGGCATAATTGTTACTACATATTAATGACTAAAGAGCCGAAAAAAAAGTCTGCTATAAACCTTTTGCTGGCAGCGATATTTATCGTCTATATGTATTTTTTAATCCGAATTATTTTATTTAAAGGTGCACCGGTTAACTTATTATCGCTTTTGGATCAAGCGGGACGTATGTTTGAACATCCAGACAGGATTTTTAATCGGCGTGGCAACTATATCCCTTTTAAGGAGATCTCACGGGGGATGGACAATCTGTCACTTTCAGATCCTTTTTCATCTATTAATTTAGTAGGGAATCTGTTGGCTTTTATTCCATTTGGGATCTTGGTGCCTATGCTGTTATCGCAAAAAGTAAGGCTGTTTCAAAGAGTCTTCTTTCTCTCACTGGCGCTGAGCTTCTGTTTTGAATTCACGCAATTAGTATTGTATATCGGTACCTTTGATGTGGATGATCTTATTTTGAACACTAGCGGTGGGGTGGTTGGTTACTGTATCTATAGACTGTTGACTTCTTTCGGATGGATTGCATCTATATCAAAGCGGTGTTAGTATTTGTGGATATAGATCTAGGGTAGAAGGGGCATCGTATGAAAAAGCGTATTTCGGATATTGTTTCCATCATTGTAGGAGCTTTGTTATTCTCCTTGGCCGTTAATTTGTTTGTAATTCCAAACGAGTTCGGTGAAGGCGGGGTCACGGGACTGACTATGATTACTTACTATTTGTATCAGTGGTCACCCGGTATTGTTAGTTTGATTCTTAACGCTTTATTATTAATTGTGGGGTACAAATTTCTAGACAAAACTACGACGGTATACACGATTATTGCGGTGTTTTTCAATTCGTTATTCCTGATTCTTACGAAAAATTGGAATATTGGCAGTGATGAGTTGATAATTAATGCAATATTCGGGGGTATCTTCTCAGGTGTGGGTATCGGGCTGATTATACGAGTGGGTGGAACGACTGCAGGGTCAACCATCATCGCCAGAATCCTACATAAATATTTGGACTGGAACGTTAGTTACGCGCTACTGCTCGTCGATTTAATTGTGGTGTTCGCTTCGTATTTCATCATTGGAGTACAAAGTCTGATGTTTACGATCGTGATGCTCTATGTAGCCACTAAGATAATGGACTTCATTATTGAGGGAGTGAACCCTAAGAAGGCTGTTACGATTGTATCCCAAGAGCAGGACAAAATTGCTGAACAGGTTAATGGAATTATGGATAGAGGCGTCACAGTAATATATGGCCGTGGGTACTATACCAAGACACCTAAAGAGCTGCTGTATATTGTGATTAGCAAGCAGGAAGTGACTATGCTTAAGAAAATCGTCAAATCCATTGATAAAGAGGCATTTATTACCATACACGATGTAAGAGATGTATTCGGAGAAGGTTTTGTGGAGCTGTCAAAATAATAAGATAAAAAGCTATCCCGGAAGCTATAATGGCTGCTTGGATAGTTTTTTTTGATTTTGGGTACGTTATTGTGATGGATATCATTGCAATTATTGGTTCGTTCACATTTTTTCAATTTCCCGTGTGATTGAACGCACACTATGGCATGCGAAGCTTCTATATGCTTTTTATAGAGGAATTAATTTATTGCAGGAAAGAGGGTATTTAGATGTTAGATCAACAAACAATTGAAATCATAAAATCAACGGTGCCTGTCTTGCAGGTTCATGGGAAGACCATCACAACTACTTTCTATCGCATGTTATTTGAAAATCATCCGGAGTTACTAAATATATTTAATCACGCCAACCAACGGGAAGGTAAACAGCAGACTGCACTTGCTAACGCCGTACTCGCGGCGGCAATGAATATTGATCAGCTAGGAAATATCTTGCCTGTGGTAAAACAGATTGCGGAGAAACATCGGGCATTGGGAGTATTACCTGAACATTATCCCATCGTAGGTGAGACTTTGTTAGCTGCCATTGGGCAAGTACTTGGCGATGCGGCGACGCCAGAAATTATTGATGCTTGGGCAAAGGCGTATGGCGTGATCGCAGATGCCTTTATTGGTGTCGAAGCAGAGAAGTATCGTGAGGCTGCCGAAATTCCCGGGGGTTGGAGTGGATTTAGAAACTTTGTGGTTACTAAGAAGGTTAAAGAAAGTGAACTTATTACTTCCTTCTACCTTTCTCCTGAGGACGGAGGGGCTATAGCTTCTTACTTGCCGGGTCAATACATCACGGTTCGTGTTCAGCCTGAGGACGAGGAATACACCCATGTTCGCCACTATAGTTTGTCCAGTGCGCCGGGACAGTCGTATTACCGCATCACAGTTAAACGGGAAGGTGAGGGGCCCGATAAACCGGCTGGTGTCGTATCTACTTTCCTTCATGATGTTGTTCAAGTGGGATCTATATTGGAAGTGAGCTCGCCAGCGGGTGATTTCGTACTAAATAAAGATAGTGATCGTCCAGTGGTTCTTATTAGCGGTGGGGTTGGACTAACCCCTATGGTAAGTATGCTGGAGACGTTAATTGCTACGCAGCCAGAACGAGAGGTAACGTACATTCATGCAGCCATCAATGGAAGCTTGCATGCTATGAAAGAAATGGTGGCGGATTTAGAGCAGTCCCATCCTACCCTACGATCCTATGTATGTTATGAAACCCCAAGTGAAGGAGATACGTTCCATAAAACAGGTTATATTGATCTAGCTTGGTTGCAAGAAGTAACAGACGTAAACTCTGAATTCTATTTCTGCGGACCGACTCCTTTTATGAAGGCGATATATAAGGCTCTTAAGGAATGGAAGGTGGCTGAAGACAGAATTCATTATGAATTCTTCGGCCCGGCTGGAAGTTTGGAAGCATAAGCTGTAAAACCAAAAGAGCGTCCCAGTCCTAATGACTGTGACGCTCTTTTTTACAATAGAAGTTTATTTGAAGGCAGCGAATGGGTTAGTTCCCTTTGGTAATATTGAACTGAAATTAAAGGTGTACGTAGGAATTCCAGCCGCATAAGGGGCAATTTCATACTGTTGGTAGAAGATTGCAAGGCCACTCTCGGAAACGTAGAAGTTTGGTTTTTCTGTTAGTCCGCCAGGTGTATCTGGAAAAGCTAGCTCCTTGGTGCTTTCCTTCAACATTTTATCTAATTTTTGTTTGTAGTTTGGCTCTGCCTTCAGCAGGTCCTTAAGTTCTATTGGTTTGCCGTCTTTCAGCGAGAAGGTAAATCCTTCACGAAGGGCTCCACCATGAGCTCCACCTGTATAACCATACTGATCCGTCACTAAGCTTAGTACACCTTCACGGTTAAAGGAGACAACAAAAGTTTGAGAGAAGTCATATTTATTCTCTATAGTGCCATCTCTATGACTAGCCTGTTCTTCGCTCTCTGCGACGAATTGTTCAGCTTGCTTTTTGAAGATTGCATTAATCTTAGTTTGTACTTCATCTGTTAAGCCGCTGATTTTTGGATATTGCACTTTGATACTAGCATTTTTATTACTCTTATCTAAGGTTTCAGAGGTAATTTTGATGTCATTCATTACTTTTTTACTTAGATCAAGTGATTTCAATGAAGGATTATAAACGCCTTGCACTCCTAAATAGTCAGACAAGAGTTTGAATGGAACATAAATCCGGTCGTTGATGACCTTCACATCATGACTGCCGGTCATGCTATAAATGTAATAGCCATTCAGGGTTGTACTAACACCGTAATCTGAGACCTCCATGTCCAGCTTCATAGAATCGCTGCCCACACTATAAGTTTTAGTGCTTGCATTATAGTTAATGGAAAGGCCAAAAGCATCCCGTAGTACAGTTAAAGGGATCATGGTATTGCCGTTTACTATTTTCGCTTGCTGCGATAAGGTCTGGCCTTTATATTTAAGCACTACAGAGGGTTGCTGTGCGGCTTGTTTTACCGTATTTCCTCCGGTAGTTGCGGCTTGAACTGAAGTTCCTCCTACTAGTCCCGACCCTACAAGCAATACTCCAGCAGCCAAGATGGCTGAGGTCCATTTCATACTTTTATTCATAACTTAATCTCTCCTTCCCAAGGATGGGCTTATGTAGTTGCAATATGATATTTTTTCCTCTATCACTCCTACAATTATACCTAGGTCCTAAATAGATTTGATTACAAAGGCGGTTACAGTGTTGTTGCATAGATATGCAAAAGGTATATACTTTTTAACCATTTTGTACGATTAAGACACTAGCATTAAGAATGTAAAGTAATTACGGTGAGCTCGGGGCGACAATTAAAACGAACAGGCATACGAGTTACTCCTATCCCGCGAGTGGTATAGACCTGAAGTTGGCTGTTGGGCAGTTGATATAATCCGCTTGAATATTTACTTCCGTGAGGCGGGGTATATAAAGCTCCTACAAATGGGAGTCGCACTTGTCCTCCGTGGCTATGGCCAGACAATTGCAGATCTATAGGCAGCTTGCAAAAGTCATCGGCGAAATCAGGTTCATGGGCAAGGAGAATTGTGCAAACCTCTTCCGGGATATGAAGCAGCGCTTGGGCAATGTCTGCTTTTCCGACCCAAGGATCATCTATTCCGGCAATATAGAGCTTGTCCGTACCTTGGGTTAAGACGATATGTTCATTATGGAGCACGTGGAAGCCCGATTGTGTTAGCCCTTTCGTTACAACCTTTCTGGTCCCAAAAGCATCATGATTTCCTAATACTGCATATTGTCCAAAGGGGGCCCGCAATTGAGAGCACAAGGCTACGGCTTCTGAAATATAATCGGCTGAATGATCTAATAAATCGCCGGTGAAACAGATCAGATCTGGATTTACATGTTGAATTTGCTGCGCTAACTCCGTTAAAGCTTGCGGCTTGGAATATACCCCCTGATGTAAATCACTAAAATGAACGATACGAAATCTATCGAAGGCTGGAGGAAGTCTAGGAAGTGTAATATCTACATATTTGATTTCCAGCCAGTAGGGTTCGATCCAATGTGAATAGATGCCGGATGCACCAGCTGTCCCAAGAAGCCCTAGAGTCAATTGAGCGCTTTTCTTTAGAAATTGTCGTCTGCTAATAGTATTCATAAACAAATCATACGTGGGGATTGTTACTCTACTATGACAATATTCATTTAATAACCCATTGTGACGATAAAACTACATATACATTTTTTTTATATGGGAGATGAAGAGATGAGTATTATCGATGCCTTAGTCCTCGCAGCACCTTATTTCAAAAAGATTCATTCGCAGGATATTATGATTGGAATCACGGACAGGGAGATCTTCCATTATTACGCACCAAGTAAAGTTATTGATCTCGGATTGGTTAAGGGTAACCCTATCCCTCCTGAAGATCTGTCGCTTTCAAATGGACTGAAAGGTATAGCAAGCTCTAACCGAATCCCAGCAGAAATTTATGGAGCTCCTGTAATCTCAACATGTGTACCTATCTACGGAACGGATGATGATGTAATCGGGGTTTTTGCCATTGCCTATACACTAGAGAACGAGAATAAGCTTGAAGGATTCACAGATGAGATTAATGAGATAAGCAGTCATCTAATGGAGATGGTGCAGAGCGTAGCTGCCCAATCTCAGGAATTATCAGCTACTTCCCAGCAAATATTGGATAACACGCGTAGAGCCGTAACGGAATCACAAGAAGTGAATAAGGTTGCCGGCTTCATTCGTGAGATTTCTGAGCAGACGAACCTGCTTGGGCTGAATGCGGCAATCGAAGCCGCGCGTGTAGGAGAGCAAGGGGCAGGTTTTGGGGTGGTTGCTACGGAAGTACGCAAACTATCCGTTAACACTAAAGAAGCAACCCATAATATTGAAAAATCACTGAGTGATGTTCAAAAGTCCATTAAGCAAATGGAGCAAGAAATTGAAGCGATCTCTGCTTCTTCACACTCACAAGCAGAATTGGTCACTGAATTCAGCGGTGTCATTGAGCGCCTGAATAAAGCGAGTAATGAAATGACGTCCTTTATGCAATCCATTATCCAGTAGATAGTGAATGCATAAGATTACTTCACCCAAACCATGCTAGAAGAGAACAGGCGCATTTCAGAAGGGAGCGTATTTCATTTATGAAACAACCCGATTCCAGTCTGCAAGCGAATGACAATGTAACTCAAGCCAAAAATTCTTTGGGCAAGCTTCATTTCTCTGTCTCTCAGGCACTTAGTCATCCAACAGAACAGACTTTGGCACAGGCTGAGAACCGCCTGGCACATACTGAGCAGGCGATTCAGCAAGCTCAGGACTGGCTAGGTCCTCAAGGTGTGGAGTTGGCTGAAGAACTGTTGACCGAGGATAAGAGCAGACTTGCCTCATTGAATAAGCAAGGGAAACGTTCAGAGCGCTAAATGGTCCTGCCGCAACCTGTGAAGCTCCAAGCTTCACGGGTTGTTCTTATGCGCTGTTCCCTGAAAGATGTGGCATAGGAAGAGGGATGTTATACTGGATTGAGAGTTTAAGCAAGGGTTTAGATGGGGGATAAGGGATATGGATGGCAAGCACATCGAAGAATTAACCCGGCAGGCGGAAGTTTTCATTCGACAATGTTACGCTGAACTAGACAAGTCTGAAGCCGAGACGGATCATCGCATCCTAGCCGTACATGAGGAAATTAACCAATCAGGCAGTTACACACATACAAAGGAAGAATTAGCGCATGGTGCAAGAATGGCCTGGCGCCACAATAGCAGCTGCATTGGGCGTCTTTTTTGGCAATCCATTGAGTTAATCGATGAACGCCAAGCAGAGACTGAGGAACAAGTTGCTGAAGCGTTGCTGCGACATCTGGAAAAGGCGAACAACGGAGGACGTATTCGTTCACTCATCACGGTCTTCCGCAGCGGGGAAGATCCGAATCGGCAGATTCGGATCTGGAACCACCAATTGATTCGTTATGCCGGGTACCCTGGCGATGAAGAACACGAACGCGCTGGCGATCCGGCATCGGATGAATTCACAAAAATATGCCAGCAACTAGGTTGGCAAGGAACGGGTGGCGATTATGATGTGTTGCCGTTAGTGATCAGTATTGGCAACGGGCATCCCTACGTTTTCCCCATTCCTGATCACTTCATTCAGGAGGTACCGTTAACACATCCTGAAATTGAACGTTTTGCTGAGCTTCAGCTTCGTTGGTATTCTGTACCCATTATCGCGGACATGCAGTTGGAAATTGGCGGTATTCTGTACACGGCTGCTCCTTTTAACGGTTGGTACATGGAGACTGAAATCGGCTCGCGTAACTTGGGGGATACCGGACGATACAACACTTTGCCAGCTATAGCTGATGTGATGGGACTGGATCGCTCCAGCAATACAACGCTTTGGAAGGATCGGGCGCTTCTTGAGCTGAATCGCGCAGTGCTGCATTCCTTCAAGCAAGCAGGTGTCAGCATCGTGGATCACCATACAGCAGCTGATCAATTTGTTCGATTCCAGCAACAGGAGAACGAGCAGGGGCGCAAAGTCTCAGGGCGCTGGTCCTGGCTGATTCCGCCTATGTCACCCTCGTCTACACCGATTTGGCATGATCGTACGTTAAAAGAATATGATTTCAGCCCTCGTTTTCTTTATCAACAATCACCCGTGGCAACCTGCCCATTTCACTAGCAGACGAAGGCAGTATAGGTCGCAACTTGAATCTGGATAGAGGCATTTTCCTTGGAAATGTCTCTTTTTGTTTGACTATAGAAAAAGCGCCAAGTTCCCCTCCTAAGGAAACTGGCGCTTTTTAGGCTTTTAAATGATCCAGAAAAATTTGTTTGAGCAGCTCAAGCTGATCGTCGGAGTCTAGATCCGATTCCAGCAGGAGAATATTTTTTTTCATCGTTAGTTTTCTGGAAAAGAGGGCAAAGCTATTCATGAGCGTAATTAAGGTCTCTTTTACGGGGAGACCCGCACGAATAGAACCGTCTTCTACCCCATTTTGAATGATTCTGGAATATTCATGCCAAATTTTGCGGTTGAGTGCATTGAAACTCAGAACATCCTCAACAGGCTCACTTGAGTGTGAGGCGTAGCTTTCGAAATTGACCATAAAAATAATATTTAGATGATTCTGATCCTGAATAAAGAAATCAAATAATTTCTCGATTTGTTCAAGACAAGTAAGGGGCAAGTCCGCTACGTATTTAAAATGATCGAGCATAGGCTCCAGCATTCGGGTGGCTACAGCCACTATGAGCTTTTCTTTTCTGGGAAAATAGCGAAATAACGTCGCAATCCCGATGTTGGCTTCGCTTGCGACATCTTGCATCGTCGACTTTTCGATTCCTTTTTGTGATAATACTCGTTCTGCGGATTCGAGGATCGTAATTAATCGTTGCTGCTTACCATCGGATCTTTCTTTTTCGTATCGTGTTTTAGGATTCATGAGGGCTAGACCCTTCCATTTTTTGATTGGGATTTTCAATTATTAGTATTATATCCACCGTTTATTGGATTAAGCAAGGAGTGGTTGTAGTTCTTTTACAAAAATGATATGATGTATATCACAGCGATAGTGTGACTATCATCACTCAAATATTATATCACAATACGATTATAGAGGAGACCTAATTATGAATCGTCTAACTAATAAAGTAGCAATTATTACAGGTGCAGGCAGTGGCATGGGCCGTGAAGAAGCCCTTTTATTGTCCAAAGAGGGCGCTACAGTTGTGGCAACTGATATTAACGAGGCTGCCGTACAAGCAGTTGTGAAGGAAATTGAAGCAAATGGTGGACAAGCAGCAGCTTATGCACATAATGTGGCTTCCGAAGAAGACTGGATCAAGGTTGTAGAAGATGTGATTAGCAAGTTCGGGAAAATCGACATTTTGGTAAACAATGCAGGGATCTCATTCCCGGTTCAATTGCTCGAATCCACTGTTGATCAATGGAACAAAGTAATGAACATCAACGTGAGCAGCGTATTCCTTGGCATGAAGCATGTTGTTCCTCAAATGAAGAATAATAAAGGTGGTTCTATCGTTAATATTTCATCCATCGCAGGTTTGACTGGCAGCAGCGGTGCTGGTGCTTATACAGCTTCTAAAGGTGCAGTTCGTATGCTAAGTAAAGCAGCAGCTGTAGACTTTGGTAAAGATAACATTCGTGTGAACTCTGTTCACCCAGGATTTATCGAAACCCCAATGAGTGCTGAATTTGTAAATAACGAAAAAATGCATAGCTTCTTTATGTCTCAGACTGCGCTGCCACGTGTTGGTCGTGCTTCTGAAGTAGCTGAAGCTGTATTGTTCTTGGCTTCTGATGAAGCTTCTTACATTACAGGTGTTGAGCTGCCGGTTGATGGCGGAGTCGTAGCTAAATAATAATCTTTAATTAAGAAACACTAAGAAGCCGTCCCATACGTAGATTTTCTCTACGCGCGGGACGGCTTCTTTTGCTGTTTTAGGTCCATTTCTACCGAACATTAGCCTACACCCCTGCATACCATATAGCACTCGGATAGTAGGAGAAGGGTGTGGTGCAGAGATGGGCATCCAGTTAACAGCGCTCCATTATGTATATCTGGCATTTATCATATTTATAATGGCACTTCTGATCAAGAGACGGGACACAACGATGATCTGTATTGCGGGCATCTTTGTACTTGGGTGGTTAGCCACGGAAACCGTCAGTGGTTCAGTCACAGGTGTATTCAACTCTTTTGTATATGCAACCAAGGAGCTAATGGGTACGATCATGATTATTTCGATCATAGTAGCCATGAGCCGGGTATTAACACGCACGGGGATTAACGAGATCATGGTTGCTCCACTTACCCGCTTTTTGCGCACACCGTTCATAGCCTTTTGGGGGATCGGTCTGATTATGATGGTCACCTCATGGTTCTTCTGGCCTTCACCCGCAGTGGCCTTGATCGGGGTTGTGCTGCTGCCGGTTGCCATTCGAGTGGGACTGCCTGCTCTTGGAGCGGCGATGGCAATGAATTTATTTGGCCACGGGATTGCACTCTCAGGTGATTATATTATTCAAGGTGCGCCTAAATTAACAGCAGATGCGGCAGGACTTCCAGTGACCAGTGTCATGGAGGCGAGTGTTCCGCTTGTAATTGTTATGGGCGTGGTGACTACGATAACGGCGTATTGGATGATGCGCAGAGATCAGAAGAAGGGAACTTGGCGAGACGGGCTTATTGCCGGGAAAAGTGCCGGGAGTGCGTTATCTGCAGAGAATGATACGGCAGAGGATCCAGCGGTGATTCATCCAGCATTGAAAAAATGGCTGGCCATCGCCATTCCCATCCTGTTTTTAGCCGATGTAGCAGGCATGTTCCTGCTCGATTTGCAGGGTGGAGATGCAACTGCCTTAGTTGGTGGAACTGCGGTATTCATTTTGGTTGTAGTCACCTTGTTGGCACATCGTAATAAAGGATTGGAGCAAGTAACTTCTTATCTGATTGATGGACTTACGTTTGGCTTCAAAGTATTTGGTCCTGTGATACCGATTGCCGCTTTTTTCTATCTGGGGGATTCGGCGTTTGCTGAATTATTCGGCAAGGTGCTGCCCGCCGCATCTCAGGGGATTGTAAATGATCTAGGGGTCGCTCTAGCTCATAACGTCCCTCTGAACGGCGCTGTGGGTGCAGTAACCGCGACCATAACCGGAGCCATTACAGGCCTAGATGGTTCAGGGTTCTCGGGCATTTCACTTGCCGGGTCCATTGGGAAATTGTTTGCGGTGGCCACACATTCCGATGCGGCGACTTTAACTGCGCTAGGTCAGGTAGCTGCAATTTGGGTAGGTGGAGGCACGCTGATTCCGTGGGCATTGATTCCGGCCGCCGCTATTTGCGGAGTAAGCCCCTTTGAGCTGGCGAGACGGAATGTTAAGCCTGTATTGATTGGGCTGGTAGTCACGACGATTGTCGCCATGTTTCTGGTGTAGAGGTTGGATAACTATAGGAAACCAAAAAAAGGCTGCCGAGAGAATCTCGGGCAGCCTTTGGGTGTGTTTAATGTATCCCTTTCATGAAATTCTGAATTTTGGAAGAGAATAGGAAGAGGACAAGCGCAAGGAGAAGGGCCACTCCGCCAATTACTCCAAAATACATCATTTCGGTATCCGGGGTATAGAACTTCACAATCTGAGCATTAATTGCTTGGGCAGCGGCATTCGATAAGAACCACATACTCATCATTTGAGCGGTAAAAGCCGCCGGTGCCAGTTTGGTCGTTGCTGATAAACCCACAGGGGACAAGCATAACTCCCCGATTACGATGATAAAATAGCTGAGTACCAGCCATAATGGATTCACAAGTGAATTAGCTCCACCGAAATAAGCAGGTACTAGAATCACCAGGAAGGATAAACCTGCAAACAATAAACCAAGCGAAAACTTTTGCGGAATCGAGGGTTGACGGTTACCGAGCTTTAACCACAACCAGGCAAATATAGGTGCAAGAGTGATAATAAACAGCGGGTTAAGCGATTGGAACCAAGCAGGAGAAATGTGTAAGCCTGCAAAATCCAATTGGGTCCGTTTATCGGCAAAACTAGCTAGAACTGTGGAAGTCTGCTCTTGAATCGCCCAGAACATAATCGATGCGATAAATAAAGGAATGTATGCGAGAATTCTTGACCGTTCAACGGCTGTTGTTTTGGGACTGCGGTACATCATAATGAAATACATCGTAGGAATAAGTAAGCCTAATACCCCTACTATTTTTATTAATGTTTCAAAGGTAAGCACTCCGGTAAGAATGCCGATCGTAATCAAAATTGCAAGTACAACTAATCCTACACCAATCCAAGTAAAGATTTTTTTCTTCTGATCTGCAGGAATAGGGTTGTGTACAATCGTACCGGCCAGACCCAGATTTTTTGTGCGAGTCATAATATAAACGACTAGTCCAATAAACATTCCGACTGCGGCAATCGAGAAACCTAGATGGAAATTATTCATGCCTACTGCGCCAACAATTAGTGGGGAGAGAAATCCTCCCAGGTTGATGCCCATATAAAAAATGCTGAAGGCAGCGTCACGGCGGTTATCCTGTTCGCTATAAATTTCGCCGACAATACTTGAAACATTGGGTTTCAGTAGACCCGTTCCGAGTACGATTAAAACCATCGAAGCAAAAAATAATGTGGTATTGCCTGGAATAGCCAGTAGTATATGCCCGAACATGATTAAAACGCCGCCGTAGAAAACAGCCCTCGAAGTTCCGAGAAGCCGATCTGCAAGCCAGCCTCCGATGATCCCTGACATATATACAAGCGATCCATAGATAGACATAATAGAAAGTGCCATATCTTCAGGTAATCCGAGGCCGCCTTGGCTCACTTCATAATACATGTAGTAGACAAGGATAGCTCGCATGCCATAATAAGAGAAACGCTCCCAAAATTCTGTGAAGAAAAGGGTGAAAAGTCCCTTAGGATGTCCGAAGAAACCCTTTTGAGGGACACTATCTACTATTTTTTGCCGGTCTGTTACTGCCATGAATCAAATCCTCCTAGATGACAAATATCTATATATCATGATGCAAACGCCTCTATTTTATTTATAATCCTCTCCTGTCTAAGACCGCAACCCTTGGGCAGGAAGGTTTTGAATAATGCCATATTTTTTAGTAATATTTCCATTAGATCAATCGAACTTGCTTTTATTGTATTTATTTGACTGCGCCAGATTGAATGGTCTTACTTAGCGATTTATGATACTATTTACTCCTATATAGAAAGAGGACGTGAGCTAATGATCAACATAACGATTCCCAAAGCGGATGTTAGTATTACTAAACAAATTAACCCGCAGTTAAGCAATATTTACGGATTTACTGATTTTCACCTGATTCCGAGAGATTACGGCGGTATCTTTATGTTCTACAATGATCAAGATGAGTTGTTGTTTGTAGGTAAAGCGAGAAAGTTAAGACCAAGAATTAAAAAACATTTTGAAGACACCGTATCTGACATCAAGCAACATCGGGACGAGGTCACCAGAATTGATGTATGTTTAATCGAAAGTCCAGTTCATAGAGAGATCTACGAAACCTATATCATTAATGAACTGAAATCTAAATACAATGTAGACAAAGTGATGTTTAGATAATAGTTAGACTCAGGCGCCGTCCACGTGATGGTGCTTTTTTTGTGTTCTGAGATCAGCTGTGAATGAAATGGAAGTAAGGGTGCACAATATACAAGATATTCAAATCCATTACTGTTCACAAGGAGATAGGTCATATTGAAAAATAAGAATTTGATGTTGAAGCTAACCTTATTGTGTATGTTTCTGGTTGTAAGTGTTACACCTAGAATTGCTGATGCTGCAGCAGCTAAAGAGAAAAAGAGCTCCCACAAGCAATGCTTAACCCCTTCCGTAATTGAGCTTAAGGATAATCTTAGGAAGTTATGGATCGATCATGTGGTATGGACAAAAAATTACATTGTTAGCGCCTTTGCAGATTCCGAGGATAAGGAGAAGGTACTGGCAAGGCTGTTACAGAATCAGCAGGACATAGGGGATGCCTTTAAACCGTATTACGGTGAGGCAGTTGGAGATAAGGTAGCTCAATTATTGCGGGAGCATATTCTTATTGCCGGAAAAGTCCTAGATGCTGTGAAGGCTGGAAATCAGGCCGATGTGGAAAAATACAATAAAGAGTGGTATACCAACGCCGATGACATTGCCAAGTTCCTTAGTAGTCAGAATCCCAAATATTCTTATGAACAATTAAAGGAAATGCTTCATGAACATCTGGAATTGATTACTGATGACGTGACGGCTAGAGTTAAAAAGGATTGGGATGCCGAAATTGTCGCATTTGATAAAGGGCTGGAGCATATGATCATGTTCGCAGATATCTTAACCGAGGGATTGATCAAACAATTTCCCGATAAATTCAATTGAAATCAAAGCACCCGAAGGGGTGCTTTTTTTATTTTGCAGAAGAAAATAGGTCTTTAGGTGCATTTCAGAAAGTTAGATATAAAGGCTCACTTACATACAAGATAAGTAAACTATAATAGACTCGTGGGCACTCGACATTTTTTGACATTTTTTTATAATTGAGGTGATAAAATCGATGATTTCCCCCTTTTTTAAAAAGAAAGATTCAGTGGATAAGCAATCCAAGTCGGATATGGTTCAAAAGGTACAGTTATTAGATGATCAGGTCGAAGAAATAGAAGAAAAGACCTCGGACGAGACTTTAGCTGGATTGGTTACGACAGGCAAAGCTCAGCTTGATAAAAAATCACTCGATTTGATCTTCTCCGTGGAGCAGATTATTCAGGCCAGACAACATGCGGAGACCAATATTAATGAGCTTCAGGATCGGTTGACCCATTCCAGCAGTCATGTGGAGCGATTAAACCGGGATATGAAAAACCTTAATAAGGTCATTGAGGAAAGAGAAAAGAATGTCCGCGAGCTTGAGCATAAGTTGATTGAGAGAAATTTGAAGGTCGATCAAGTGCTGGAGGATTACCGCGAGCTTCAAACTGCGCTCACAGCTGAGATCGAGGAATTAAAGAGTACCATTGAGCTGGAGCAGCAAAAATATGTAAATCTGATTCAAAAACATAACGAAGCCCATGCAGAGAAACTTAAAAAGATGAATGATCTGGAAGAGAAAATCGGACGGGTTGAGATTGAGAATGCACATTTAAAACAGAAGTACGATACGATTCGCCAAGAAAAGGCGTATCTCTCGGGTATGATCAGCGATTTCACCAATCGGATGACGGTTCCTTTTGGGAGTGGCAGTAGTCTGACGGATCGAAATGATGGAAACGGAGATACATAGGATTCATGGCATCTAAGGAACCGGACACCATTCTAATGATTGAGTTACTGTCGCTTGAGCATGAACAGGCCGGTTATCAGATTGAGGTAGGTCTAACCCGTAATGTTGGGTACGCAAGAAGCAAGCTCACCATAGATGAATTTACATACGAACAATTGAAGGCGCTAGGTCCCTTTTCCGGAGGGAGAATGAGATTGTCGCTGTATCCGAAGTGGGATCCTTTTCGGAATAGTTACTACAGCACACTGATTATAATGAACAGAGCATACAGCGAAACATTGTATTTTGCCTGTTCTGAATATTATGTAACCCAACTTCTTCAATTAAAGCAGCAGGACTATCCTCAAGCAGAAGAGGAGAGGGTAGTTCAGACCATGCTTCCCTCTACAGAACCAGGGCATAGGATAAGCAGAAAGAAGACCAAACGAATTGGACTGGTTGCACTGCTGTGTCTCATGTTCGCTTGTTTGATATTTGTGTTACCTCTGCGAATGGATGGACAACTCGTAGATAGTGCTGAAGCGCTGGAGGAACCCGTATTAGGGGCCGACTCTGAGCCATTACTTTCGGTGCCGTTCGTTACCCTTGCGCAGACGATATCGGTTCATAACCAGCAAGCCGAGCCTACACCAGAACCTTCGGCCCCTCCTCAGGAACAGACATTGCCGTACGAAAAGTATGAATTACCCGAGAATGAATTTTTGTATAGCTTGCCAAAGGGTTACGTTGCCTTGTCATTTGATGATGGACCGTCAAAGTATACGAAAGAGATCGTAGATATTCTAGTAGAACATAAGGTGGCTGCCACCTTTTTATTCATTGGGAATAAGGTAGCTCATAATGCGGAAGCCGTTAGGTATGCTAATGAGCATAAGATGTCGGTTGGGAGTCATTCGTGGGATCATAGCAAAATGACTGCTAATAGCGTTGAGGAGAACCGGAATAACTTGGCGAAGACTAATCAGGCGCTGGAGCAAATTACACAATCGCCGATTACTATTTTTCGGCCGCCATATGGGGCGATCAATGACAAGTTAACCGCCAAGGTGACGGAACAGCAGATGAAGGTATTATTGTGGAATCGTGATCCCGAGGATTGGAACGTCAAGAACCCAGAGGATATTCTTCAATATGTTCATCATGCCGATCCGTCCGGCGGAGTCTATCTATTTCACGAAAAGAAGATTACTGTAGAAGCTTTGCCTGCTATCATTAAGTATTTCCAAGAGAAAAACCTGAAATTTGTTGTGTTTAAATAGAATCAGAGAATCCATGTTATTGCAGAATAAAAGTGGCTGTTACAGGGTTGTGATCACTGTGTTCGAAGGATAACTCATGACCCTGTACGCCGCTTATGCTGACGTTTGGTGAGACTAGAAAGCCATCAATCACTGCGCGGAAATTCACACTTTCTGTATAGGCAACATCGAGCGTCCGGACGGAGGGTACCTTGGCATCTACAGCCCACTGAAAGCCCTGTTGAAAATGTTCAGGGAATTCTTGCAGCCATTGCGGCCAATCCTGCGTTGTCTCGAAAGCATCAGGAGCTGTACCCGGAAGGGAATGGTTCCAATCTCCCCCTAAGATGAGGTAATTCCCTTTGTCATTCTCCTTCTTGATATAAGCCGATAAATACTCCAATTGCTGTTTACGAATCGTTCCGCCTTGGTCAAAGGCTGATAAATGAAGATTGACTAGAATCAGTTCTTTTCCATTATCAACGGGGAATCTGCTCTCCACAAAAGCACGGTCGAGATCAAATTGTTGGCGAGGCCAGGTTTCTTTGCCCGGGAGATCATATCTAATATTACTTGTGCTGTTAAAACGGGATAAAGTTAATAGACCGCTGTTCACCGAGCCCATCGGATCAAGAACAGGAAGCGGTACCCAAGGTACCTTGTAGTTGGTCGCGAAAACATTGCTGTAATCAGCGAACTTATTCGACAAGTAAGAGACTTCATCTATACCGTTGCTACGGGAAGAATCGATGTCGACCTCCTGCAGCATGAACAGGTCCGAGTCTGTAGCTGTCATTAGGGACGCTACGGCCTCAAGGTTTATCTTCGTTTGTTCTCTACTGCTTGAGCGTGACTTTGTTCCGCCATCCATAAAGAAATCTTGGCCTTTATCCAACCCGGCGTAGCCAATATTAAAGGTGGTTACCGAGAAGGACTCTCCCTGCTTCAGTACTTGCTGCGGATTATTGTTTACAGTAAGGGTAGTAATCTCCTGTGGTTTGTAGTCAGTGAGGGTAATATACACTAAAAAACCGCCAAGGATTAGAACGGCAGCTAGAAGGGTGAGACTGATTGCTTTTATTCTTGTTGAACCCATATGATTCCATCGCTCCTTAGATACATGTTCATAGAACAGACTTTAATGGTGTAAACTTCGACACTACCCAATAACTCCCCTTGTTTTAATAAAAAAAATTTGAGACAATGAGTAGTGATGGTCTGAACTTTAACGTTTTGAAAAGAGGATAACGAATGAATATAGAATCCATTTATGGATTAACTTTTGATCAACTGGCGGCATGGCTGTTAGAACGTGGACATAAAAAGTTTCGGGCTACGCAGGTCTGGGATTGGCTTTATCGGAAGCGGATTACAGACTTTTCGGAAATGCTCGATGTAAATAAAGATTGTGTAGAATTATTAGAGCAGAATTTTGTCATTCATACCTTGGAAGAACATGTGAAGCAGGAATCTGCGGATGGAACGATTAAGTTCCTGTTCCGCCTAAAGGATGGCAACCTGATCGAGACAGTGCTTATGAGACAGAAATACGGCTTGTCTGTATGTGTAACCACGCAAGTGGGCTGCAATATCGGCTGCAGCTTCTGTGCAAGTGGGCTGTTGGCGAAGAGCCGGGATCTCTCCAGCGGAGAGATTGTGGAGCAGATTATGAAGGTCCAGCAGCATCTGGATGCGGCGAACCTGGATCAAAAGGTCAGTCACGTCGTAGTGATGGGCATTGGCGAGCCATTCGATAACTTTAAGAACCTGCTCGATTTCCTGGCGATTGTCAAAGATCACAAGGGACTAGCAATTGCGGGTAGAGGGATTACCGTATCAACGAGCGGATTGGCTAACAAAATCGTTGAATTTGCGGATGCGAATACGCAGGTGAACCTGGCGGTTTCTTTGCATGCCCCTAATAATGAACTGCGGACGCAGATCATGAAGATTAACAAGGCCATTCCAATAGAAAAGCTAATGGAGTCTATAGATTATTATTTGGAGAAAACCAAGCGGAGAATTACGCTGGAATACATTCTGATGAAGGATGTAAACGACGGCAGAGAGCATGCGCTTGAACTGGCCGAGCTGATTGGCGATCGACGCCCGCTCGTCAATGTGAATTTGATTCCTTATAACCCGGTGGATGAACACAGCCAATATCAAAGAAGCGAGCGGGAGACGGTGCGGGCCTTTTTTGATACCTTGAAGAAGCAGGGTGTCAGCGTAAGCACTCGTCTGGAGCATGGTGTGGATATTGATGCTGCCTGCGGACAGCTGCGAAGCAAACAAATCAAGAAATCCAAAGCCATGGCTTGATGGACTACCTCGACAACAATATGTTACTTTTTGTGATACAATGACGTGGCAGGTATTAGGAAAAGAGGTTGATTGAGTTATGTTGACATTTACGGGCTACAATGTGGAGAATGTAAAAGATCCTTTCGGTATACTAACCGGTAAACGGTATGAATTTGTCGTTCAACTGGACGTTCCAGAGGATGATGAGCTGTATGTAGAGAACGGAGTATCCGCTAGAGCGATTATTAAGGTGGATGAAGATCAAGTCAGCATCGTAAGTTATGATCTACAGGAGACAACTTCAGGTCAACTGCTCGATTTCGATATGGAAGAGGACGAGGAAGAAGCGTTACTCCTTTTTTGTAAAGAGCATTTGCCAGAATAATTAAGCAGCATTGACCTCCTTGCCCAATGTTCAATTGTGGCAGGGATTTTTTTAAAATATAAGCATTTATATGTTCAAGCTGTAAATTATCTAAATAGGAGTTGTATACATGTCTAATGAAGAAGTGTTCTTGACCAAAGAAGGGTTGGCTCAATTAGAGGAAGAGCTGAAGGAATTGAAAGGCGCAGGGCGTAAGGAATTGGCGGCACGGCTTAAATTGGCGATCAGCTATGGAGACTTGAAGGAAAATAGTGAGTACCATTCGGCCAAGGACGATCAATCGTTCATGGAGACTCGTATTATGATTCTGGAGAAAATGTTGACCAAAGCCAAGATCGTGGATGAGAGCCAAATGGATCTGTCAAAGGTTAGTATGGGTTGTATTGTTATTCTGAATGACATCGAATATTCGGAGAAGATCGAATATAGAATTGTTGGAGCTGCTGAGGCAGATGTTCTTAATAACAAGATTTCCTATGAAAGCCCGCTAGGCAAGGAATTGCTGGGTAAAAAGGTCGGCGATATTGTTAGTGTAAATGCACCGATGGGCATCATTAAATATGAGTTGCTTGAGATCAAAATGATGTAACAATATACCGAAAAGCTCTCAACCCTTTGTAAGGGCTGGGAGCTTTTTTTGTTGGCATGATAGGTTTTGGCTATGAGGTATATTGATTTCATATCTTAGACGTTCTGCGCTGTTGCGCTTATAGTTTGAAGTAAACTACAGCAGAGGAGTTCTATTCATGATCCAAAGTGTGTTATCGACGTTATACCAAGTCATCGTGCCCTTGTCCATTCCTGTGATCGTGGGTGCGCTGCTTGGGCGGTTTAAGAATCTGGATACGAAGCCGTTATTGACGCTTTATCTATACTTTTTAACGCCGGCAATTATTTTAAATACATTGGCTACTGCCGAGATATCCATGAATGATATTTATAGGACGCTCGCCTTTTCGCTTCTAAATCTAATCTTCTTATGGGCGATTGCGAATATAGTGGGCAAATTATTGAAGCTAGATCCATCCGAAGTATCCGGTCTGACCTTGATTTCAACGTTTACGAATAGCGTGAATTATGGACTTCCGCTGGTGTTGCTAGCTTTCGGACAGCTTGGTCTCGATAAGGCCTCTGTATATGTGATCGGACAGATGATTATCGTGAATACGATAGGCGTTTATTTTGCAGCAAGATCTCAGTTTTCGGTAAAAAATGCAGTGAAATCGGTCTTTTCGCTTCCTGCCATTTACGCAGCTCTGTTGGCCCTTCTTCTCCGCATCTTTGGCCTGCATTTGCCTACAGAGGTGGCTACAGGGGTTGCCTTGGTAGCTGGAGGATATTCGCCGGTGGTACTGGCGATCCTTGGCGCACAGATGGTTAAAGTGAGAACCATGCCATCCGCACGCAAGGGCCAGTCTACTTTTTGGACAGGGATGTCGATTCGATTAATCTTAGCGCCGCTAGTGGCTTACCTCGGATTATCGATCCTGCAAATAACCGGGACCTTGTTCTCTGTGCTGCTGATTTTGGCTTCTATGCCAGTTGCCGTCAACGCCGTAGTGTTAGCCGAGCGCTTTAATGCCTCACCGGAGCTGGTATCCAAATGTATTTTGTGGACGACGCTTGCTTCGTTTCTCGTGTTGCCGGTGCTTATAGTGTTAGTGCAAGGTGCGTAAGCCCTTAGAAATCAAAATGATCTGGGTCTGGACCTACCCGTTGATCTTGGTTGAGAGAGTTAATTAGAGTCATATCCTCGTCAGATAAATTGAAATCAAACACGTCTACATTTTCGATGATCCGGTGTTCTTTAGTAGACTTAGGAATAGTGATAATCCCACGTTGCAGGTCCCAACGGACAATAACTTGAGCGACGGATTTGTCATGTTTGGCAGCAATTTGTTTCAGTACAGGCTGATCGAACAATTGACCTTGCATTAACGGAGACCAAGCTTCTAATTGGATTCCTTGCTCTTTGCAGAAGTCGAGCAGCTCTTGCTGATTCAAATAGGGATGTAATTCAACTTGATTGACCATCGGCTTAATCTCAGCATCCTTCAGTACATCTTCAAGATGGTGAATCTGGAAGTTGCTGACCCCAATGGCTTTTACCCGGCCCTCTTTATACAACGTTTCAAGCGCTCTCCAAGACTCTTTATATTTTCCTTTTACAGGCCAGTGAATAAGGTACAAATCCAGGTATTTAAGTCCGAGTTTAGCTAAGCTAGTCTCGTAGGCGGCGATGGTCTCTTCGTAGCCCATATCTGCGGTCCAGACCTTTGTGGTTACGAAAAGCTCTTCTCTGGACAAGCTGTTCTCTTGCAGAGCCTCTTGGATGGCTTGTCCCACGCCTGTTTCATTCTCATAAATTGCGGCAGTGTCAATGCTGCGGTAACCGTGTTTAATAGCGGACTTGATCGCTTGTATCAGTTCTGCGCCTTCTTCTACTTTAAATACGCCAAGCCCTAGCCAAGGCATATTTACACCGTTGTGTAATGTAGTTGTATCCTGTAGATGTTGAGCCATAATAAAGTAACCTCCTAAGATATTTAAAAGTTTGTTTGGGTTGTTAATGGACTGCTGTTTAAGCAGCTTTAGTCTGGAGAGGAGCCTCATCTTTCTTCTCCAGAGCACGGCTCCATGCCGTCAGTAATACTGCGGACAGAACCATGATTGCACCTACCCAAGTGGTATGAATCAGTCCCATATGATCTGTGACGATGCCGCCAAGGTACGCTCCAATGGCAATACCAGCGTTAAAAGCAGCAATATTTAATGCAGAAGCTACATCTCGTGCACTTGGCGCATATCGATCTGCAAGCGTAACAACATGTACTTGCAAGCCGGGCACGTTCATGAAAGCTAACAGTCCCATGAAGAAGATCGTAATCAGTGCGGCAACCTTGTAAGGTGCGGTAAAAGCTAAGACAAATAAGACGACAGCTTGGACTGCAAACATATAGAATAGAGCATTCATTGGTTTGCGGTTGGCGGCTTTACCTCCAATCACGTTCCCGATGGCAATCGCAATGCCGTATACAAGCAAGATGACGGCGACTGTATTCTCTTTGAATCCGCTGATCTCATGCAGAAGGGGCGATAAATAAGTAAAGACTACAAATGTGCCCCCATAGCCCAAAGCTGTAATCGCGAAGGCAAGCAGTAAACGCCCATTGGTGACCAGCTTAACTTGCTCACGAAGGGGTGTGTGGGTACCTTTGCGCAGCCCGGATGAAGGAACAAGGATCAGATTGCCGATGAGTGCTATAAGCCCGATTGCAATGATAGCAACAAATGCAGCACGCCAGCCGAGTTGTTGGCCAAGGAACGTACCTAGCGGAACGCCAGTAACAGTAGCTACTGTAAGTCCAGTGAACATGATGGCAATGGCACTGGCCTTACGATCCTCAGGCACGAGGTCGGCGGCAATGGTCGAAGCAATCGACATGAACAAGCCATGTGCCAGGGCGGAAATCACTCTCGCGATTAACAGCAATGTAATCCCGTCCGCCGCCGCCGCAAGACTATTGCCGATAATAAAAACGATCATAATGCTTAGCAGCAATGTTTTGCGTGATATCGACGTGGTTAGCGACGTTAAGATGGGTGCGCCAAAAGTTACTCCTAAAGCGTATAAAGTAACGGTCAACCCGGCTGTGGTTACCGGTATATGCAGATCCGTGGCGATTAGAGGCAGCAGCCCCACACTGATAAACTCAGTGGTTCCAATCGCAAAGGCACTAATGGCTAGAGCTAAGAGCGCCAAGGTGCTTCTTCTTTTATCTAAGGACATTTCTTTCACTCCTACGCTGTGTTAATCACCGGCCGGTAAGTGCTATTATGAAGAGATATGTCCATTAAGTATAGTACGTACTTTAAAGTGCTATAGGTACTAAAAAGTACCTGTAACGCAACTCACCAAACCCAAAAAAAGCATGGGCGCCCTGATCTCGTCGGGTTTGCCCATGCTTTTTGCTATACTTGTTATATAGTCCCGAAAGGGTTAACGAGACCGTTGTTTGAGGTGGCGCCGTTTAGTTGTGCCTTTGTTAGTGGCGTGCCCACCCGATCCTCCACCAACCGCCTGTTGCTGTCTTGTTCCTGGACTTTCAATAGCGGAGTTTGTTCCACCGGTGCTGAACGTTCCGCCTCCGCTTGCTACCTGAGTTGCGGAGGCATTCTGGCTCCGTTTAGGCAGTTTAACCGTCTGGGTATTGATAACGACCACAACTTCTTTGCGATACGGATATAATAAGAGGGGCTTAGCTTTGCCGCGTTTGTTGCCCCCACTGCCTAGGTTAGTCGCATCACCGCCTGCGCCGACACTTTGTTGTTGGCGTGTATAGGGAGAAGCAATGGCGGCATTATTGCCGCTTGCGCTGCTGCGTCCTGCACCGCTTGCAATTTGTGTAGTGTTGGGGGCGTTCGTATATTGATTGTTGATGACAAAGATTAATCTGTCCACTCCGTGGAGTGGGGTCCTTGTAATTATGCGCCGTTTTCCTTTTTGAATAATGACAACGATCCGGTCTCTTTTATAGGCCACCCATATTCACTCTCCCATACTTTGACTTCATTAACATTAATGCAGATGGGGGGATTAAGTGATGAATACGGGCGGACCACCTCGAAAAACAATCATTTGCCTAAGTTGCTGCCTAATAATCGGTTTATTTATTCAAAGCTATATTTGATCCCCCATTGTTCCCGGACATTGCTCATAATGTCCATGACATCCAAGGAGAGGTCGAGGGTCTCTTTATGGCTTTTATCTGCAATATACCGCCGCATATCTTCAATCTCGTATTGTAAAGCCTTGGCTGTATCTCCAGCCTCAATCGTCTCTACTGTGCCATCCAAATATTGAATGGTGGCTTTGCTGGCCCGCGGGAAATTGTCTACGGTAATAAATCCGAGTTCTCCTGCAACCACGCCTCGTTTAGGCATTTTGGAGCGCATTGTAAGGGAGATTACCGCCATTTCATCTGCAGCATTGTTAAGAATAATGCCGGATTGCTCGTCCACTCCTGTCTCGAATCGTTTTACCGTAGTAAGAATCTCATGGGGCTGTTTGGACAGGAAGAATCTTGTGAAGGACAACGCATACGTCCCAATATCCAGCAGGGCTCCGCCCGCCAGATCTTTGCTGAAGAAACGGTTGTTCACATCATATTCTTTATGGCTGCCAAAGGAGACCTGCACCATTTTGAGGCGCCCGATGATGCCATCCTCAATGAGCTGCCGCAGTTTTTTATACAGTGGCATATGGTAGATGGTCATAGCTTCGGCCACAACCAGATCCTTTTCAGCGGCAAGTAGGGTGACCTCTTGAAGTTGTTTGCTGTTCACTGTGATTGCTTTTTCGCAGAGAACATGTTTGTTATTCTGTAAGCTTTCAATGATGTATTCATAATGATTGCTATGTGGCGTAGAGATGTACACTACATCAATTGCGGGATCCTGCAGCATTTCACTGTAACTGCCATAAGCTTTCGTGGCTCCATATTGATTTGCGAATTGTTGTGCTTTCTCTAAGCTCCGCGATCCAACCGCATACAATGTTTCCCCCGTTTCATTCAGCGCAGCCGCAAATTCGGCAGCTATACTTCCCGGACCTACAATTGCCCACTTTAAGGGATTCATTTCCAGCACCTCACCTGTTTGGATTGTTTGTTTTTATTTAGAGATAACCTTGATTCCATCTGAACCATTCATCTCCATAAAAGTTTTGATATTAAGCACATTTGTGCAATATAATAATAAATGTGCAAAACAATCGTCTACAGTATAGCGGGGGGTTCTAAATCCGTCAAACTGTTGAATATAGCGGGGGCGTTGTAACATGGATCGAAAAGAAGATAAGAAGCTGCTCATTAAAATAGCACAAATGTATTATGAACAGAATTTAACGCAGAGTGAAATCTCTAGCGAACTTGGTATATATCGTACCACCATCAGCAGGATGCTAAAGAGGGTACGTGAAGAAGGTATCGTTACAATAACTATTAATTACGATACTGGCGATCATTTTACATTGGAGCAGGAGCTGAAGGAGCGGTTCGGGCTACGGGAAGCCATTGTTGTGGAGGTAGATCCTGCACAGTCCAGTACGATAAAACGCAAAGCTATAGGACAAGCCTGTGCGAGATGGCTCGAGCAAGTGCTTCTCCCGAAAGATACGATTGGGTTTTCTTGGGGAAGCAGCTTAGCTAGCGTTGTAGAAAGCCTAACACAAGCCCAGAGACCTTTTGTAACCTGTGTACCTACGGTTGGCGGCCCATCAGGAAAGATGGAGAGCGGGTACCATGTAAATAACATCTGCTATCAAGCTGCCCTGAAATGGGGTGCGCGCTCGTTAATGATTGATGTTCCAGCGATCACGGAGCAAAAGGAAACTAGAGATCAACTGATGAATTCGCAGTATTATCAGACCATTGCCAAGGCGTGGGACCATCTGGATATCGCTGTGTTCGGCATCGGATCGCCGGAAATGAAAGGGGAAGAGGCGTGGCGCGGATTTTATGGTGATGCAGTGATTGCTGAGCTGGAGAATGGAAAGGTCGCTGGTGATATCTGTTCACGATTCTATGATGGGAACGGGATTCCCGTGCATACCGGAATATCGGATCGAACGCTGACTATTGAGCTGGAGCAGATCAAGCAAGCTCGGTATTCGATTGGTGTAGCGGAGTCACTTGAGAAGGTTACAGGGATCCGTGGTGCGCTAAATGGCGGTTATATGAATGTACTTGTAACGACCCAAGAAACAGCGCAGAAGATATTGGAGTAACAACTACTAAATGTAAACAATTGAATTTCGTGAAAATAACCTGAAAATGGCATGCAAATTGCTTAAAATTTTGCTTGTAAGCACCAGACAGAGCGTGTAAGATATACAAGGTATTCATATCGAACATTTATAAAAATATAAGTTTCACATTATACATTATCCTTATATTTGCTTGTCAACTCATATAATCTTGGGAATATGGCCCATAAGTTTCTACCGGATAACCACTGTAATTATCCGACTATGAGTGAAATAGCGCATCTAGGGTTCCGCTTCCTGACTATGGAAGGACTGGACCGAGCGATGCGGACACTATGCAGTGTTACACCACTAAGGGACAAAAACCCAGAAGGACAAATTCACTTGAGAGAAACGACTCAAGGGATTTGTCCTTTTTTTGTTTTTAATTCAGAAGGAGAGATCAAGTTTACTATGAAGGTACTTCAAGAGCGCATCAGACAAGAGGGTCTTATTTTATCAGATACGGTACTAAAGGTAGATTCATTTCTGAATCATCAGGTGGATACGGAGCTTGCCTTACAAATTGGACAGGAGTTCAAGCGGTTGTTTGGACATTTGCCTATCACTAAGATCATCACTATTGAAGCAAGTGGCATTCAATTCGCCATGGCTACGGCCATCGCCTTAGGCGTACCGTTTGTATATGCGAAGAAAAAGAAAGCAGTGACCTTATCTGAAGCGGTCTATTCCGCGCCGGTACATTCTTTTACACGCAAAGAGGATTATATGGTTAGTGTCTCGCAAAAATATATCGGACCAAGCGATAAGGTGCTTATTGTAGATGACTTTTTGGCTACTGGTGCTGCTCTTGTTGGACTGGTTGATATCGTGCAAGAGGCTGGCGCTGAGCTCCTTG